>JBMYRC010000014.1:0-44987 GCA_049601975.1 Alphaproteobacteria bacterium
GCCGATCAGTTCCTCGGCCGCACGGTTGAATAAGGTGAAGCAGAGGTCCTCAGCATCCTTCACAAAGACCATGTCCGGGATGTTTTCGATAATGGCCTCGAGGTATAGTTCTTGGGTCTTTTGTTCGGTTACGTCCCGTGCCACCGCTACGAATTGACGTTGGCCGAAATGTGCCATCTCGGTGATTGCCAACTGCATATGGAAGGTCGACCCGTCCTTGCGCGGACCGTCCAAATTTCGATCGTCTCCATCTGCATCTACCCATATGGTTTCGTCATCGGTTACACCGGTTTGAGGGTCGGTTTGGAATTTTTGCGCAGCCGACGTATTCGCGCTTAGGTTCTGTGCGAATAACTCGTCGGGTGCATAGCAGAAGACCTCGCGCACGGCGGAATTGGCGCTGCGGATAGGACCCTTCTCATCAAGCCCCAAAATCGCGTCGCCGACACTTTCGATCATTGCACTGATTCGGCTTGCTTGATGGGCCGCGTAGACCGCGCCTCTATCGGTTTGTGTCAGTTCCTGTTCGATACAGTCGGCAATATTGCGAATGCTTTTCAGGTCGTCGGCGTCGAGAATTCTTGGCGTGGCATCTGCCAAGCAGAGGGTGCCGATTCTCTGACCGTCCGCTGTACGGACAGGCGCGCCTGCATAAAACCGGATGTGCGGTGATCCCGTGACCATCGGATTGTCGTGGAACCTGTCTTCCTCAGCCGCATCGGGTATGTACAGGACACGGTCTTCCGTGATCGTATGATTGCAGAACGAGGACGCCTGGAGACCTTCGGTTTCCGAAATGCCGAGGTGGGTCTTGAACCATTGCCGCTCCGCATCAACAAACGTGATCAGCGTTATCGAGACCTTGAATTGGTTCTTCGCGATACGAGCATGCCGGTCGAAACGCTCCTCTGGCAAACTGTCCATGATGGCGACAGAGTTCAACGCGGTCAGACGCCTCAATTCGTCGATATCTATGTGCTTTCCCGCCAAATGTTTATCGTCTCCAACACCGAATTGCTCCCAGCATAAAATTACAGCAGTTGTTCTGTGGGATCACCGGACATTTTAGCGAATGGGTTCGGATCCTAATTTCGTATTTTAATAATGTTGTCGGAAGAAGCTGCGCACGTCCTCAATGAACGCGTCGTCGACTTCCAGTGCGGTGAAGTGTCCGCCCGCGTTTAATCCAGTTTCATGCATGACATTGCCGAGCCGTTTTACCCAGCTCGATGGTGAGGCGGGTAGAGATCATTTGGTGGGAGGCAGACTCCTAGCGGGAGGTCGATCTTCTGACCGGCTTTCATGGCACCGCTGCGCTCATTGCGGAAGAATTCCCGATACATCCGGGTCGAGCTATTGATGGTACCGGTCGCCCAATAGATGGTGATGTTGGTCAGCAGTTGCTCCATAGTGTAGGGCGGTGCGTCAGCCTCGGGCGCGGCCCAGCTCTGGAATTTTTCAGTGATCCAACCGGCGAGGCCCACCGCGGAATCGGTGAGGCCGTAGGCCAGCGTCTGCGATTTGGTCGCTTGGATTTCCTGTTAGGCTGTCTCATCCCGCAAGTGTTTCTTGGCCTCTCCCAGCCATGCAGACTCTTTGTCGCTCAACGGTGGATCATCCGGCCCGATGCCCGGCCGCAGTGGCAGAGTGTTGACGTGGAGTGCCGCGATCCCACCTGGGTGATCGAGTGCCATGCGTGCGCCGATGACGCTGCCCCAGTCGCCGACTTGCACGCCATGTTGTGCGTGGCCGAGCACGTCCCGCATAAGCTGGCTCATCATGCCGCCCGTGTCTTGCGGACCGAGGGTCGTCTTCGGGATGCCGGAGAATCCGTAACCCGGTAGCAAGGGCGCGATGATCTATAAGCCATCATCCGGGTCGCCGCCGAAACGTTCCGGATGCGCCAGCGGCTCGATCACGTCGAGGAATTAGGCGATGGAGCCCCGCCATTCATGCATCAGCAAGAGGGGAGTGGGTTCGCGCCACTGCCTGTCTCGTGGATAAAATGGATGTCCACGGTCTCGCCGTTTCGGCCGTGATCGGCGCGGTGAATGGCGGGAATGCGTTTATCTTGCCTTCAGCCGCATGCCAATCGAATCCGTCTTTCCAATATTCGACGAGTTCCTTCATGTAGTTGAGATTGGCGCCGTAGTCCCAGCCTGCTTGATCCTGCTCGTCCGGCCACCGGGTGTTGGCGAGCCGGGTCTTTAGATCGTCGAGAATAGCATCGAGGATGGCGACTTCGAATGGAGCGGGTGCGATCACAAACGTATTTCGCAAATTTTGTCATTCCCTCACATGCGGGAATGACGAGCAATGGTTACTCCGCCGCTTGCGGTGTGCCGCGCCAGTCACCGATGTTGGGACGGTTGAGGCCCAGGTGGTCGCGCAGCGTCGAGCCCAAGTATTCCTTGCGGTAGATGCCGCGCTTTTGCAGTTCCGGAATGACGTATTTCACGAAATCCTCGAAGCTGCCCGGCTGATGCGTCGGGCCGATCACGAAGCCGTCGCAGGCCCGGCCTTCCCACCATTCTTCGATCCGGTCGGCGATTTCCTTCGGACCGCCGACCCAGGCGTTGCGGAGCAAGCCGCGCCCGGTGACCTGCATGAAGTCGCGGGGCGTCGGGTTCTTGATGCCTTCCTCGACGACGACTCGGTCGCGCATGGCCTGCATGCCGGAGATATTGTTGATTTCATCGTCGGTGAATGGCTCGTCTATCCCCTTGGTCGCGAAATCGAAATTGAGAGCTTCGGAGAGCAACAGCAATTGGTCCATCTCGTTCGGCAGTTTCTCGTAGGCGGCGGCCTTATCCTCGGCTTCCGCCCGTGTCTCGGCACAGATCGGATAGAACAGGCTGCAGATTTTCATGCCTTCTGGGTCGCGCCCGGCAGCGGCGGTGATTTCCTTCTGTAGTTTGTAGCGCGCCTGGGCTTGCTCCAAACTGTGATAGACGACGAACAGCAACTCACCCCAACGCGCGGCGAATTCCTGGCCGCGCCCACTCATGCCGGCCTGGATCACCACCGGATGTCCTTGCGGCGTGCGTGGCACAGTAAAGGGGCCGCGCGACGACATGTACTTGCCCTTGAAGTCGATCTTATGAACCTTGTCCGGATGGGCATAGATATTGTTTAGCTTGTCGACGACGATGGCGTCGTCTTCCCAACTGTCCCAATGGCCGAGCACAATTTCCATGAACTCGTCCGCTTCGTCGTAACGCAGATCGTGGGCGGTGTGGATCTCCCGGCCCATGTTCTTGGCTTCGTTGTCGTTGACCGAGGTCACGACATTCCAGGCGGCGCGGCCTTTGGTCATGAGATCGAGGGTCTGAAATAGGCGCGCCACATGGAAGGGCTCGTAGTAGGTTGTCGAGTATGTGGCACCGAGCCCAAGATGTTTCGTCACCGCCGCCATGCTCATCAGGCACGTCACCGCGTCCAACTTCACGCAACGAATACCGTTCTTCACCGTCTCCCCGTGGTCGCCGCCATACATATCTGGCATGGCCAGGCGGTCATCGAAGAAGCCGACGTCGAACTTTCCTTCCTCAAGCACCCGCGCGATATGTTGGTAGTATTCCGGCGAATAAGTGTCCGTCCGGGCATCTGGATGCCGCCAGGAAGCGGGCAGGGTGGTGCAGTTCTGGGCTTGCAGGAAGGCGACGAAGTGGATTTGGCGCATCGGAGAATCCTTGTGGTCGTGCTGACGGCATCAAGCGCGGCAAATGGGGCAAAAACTATAAGACTGATATTGTCCGCAAATTCATCCGGACAAATGCCCAGGGAAATGAATTTTTGGGAAATACTAATACGGCCGTTCACCCATGATTGTGATCTGGTGCATGAAGCGGGCGGCCTCCCCATAATCGTGGACGGCATAATGCATGGCGCATCTGTTATCCCACAGGACCACGTCGCCTGGTTTCCAACTGTGTCTGTAGGTTCGATCCGGATTTGGGCTTTGCCGGTACAAATAATTGAGAAGGGGGTGGCTTTCTTCCTCAGTCATATCCTCGAAACACGGCGTGAGTTCGGCGTTGCCGATGAAGAGCGCTTTTCGTCCGGTCTCTGGGTGTGTGCGGACTGCCGGATGAAAGTTGGATGGGATATCTCCTTGATGTCCCGTACGCTTCGCCATTTTAGCACCGCTGTATTTTACGCGTCGCCCATCAAGCAGCGCCTTCATGCCGTCGGAAAGGGTCTCGTAAGCCAGATACTGATTACACCACATGGTGTCACCACCGCTGGCCGGTAGTTCGCGTGCCGCCAAGATTGAGATCGCAGGCGGGTGTTCCAGATATGGGGAATCCGAGTGCCAATACTCGGTCGGCGTCCCTGATTTTCCACGATTGCGGACCCGCAAGATTCCGGGATACCTCTCCAGATAAGTAAGCATTGGCGTTATCATGATGTCGCCCCAGCGCTCTGCAAAAGAGAGCAGCGCCGCGTCGTCATCTTGCTGACCCGGAATGACCAGCATGCAGCGCTCGAACAGAGCGCCTCGAATTTCTACGAATGTATCGTCGCCCAGTTTTGAGAGGTCGACGCCGCGAACGGTTGAGCCGATTGCCGGCGTGAGAGATTTGATGGAAATGGCCTTATTGGTCATGGGTCACTTAACCTTCACATCGCGTCAGAGATCCTGTCGATAATTGTGCGGAAATCCGTGTCGACGGGCAGGGTTCCGTAGGCGCCGATCCAGCGCAGCCCCAACCGTGACGCGCAGAAGGCATCCGATGTAGCGTTTGGTGAGTGACGGACGAGTAATGCCGCCTGCAAGGCGAGGGCCATTCTTTCGGTTAGCGCGCGGGCGCGAATTTCCATATTCGCTCCGTCCGATAATTCGTCCTTCAGCGATGTTGTCGTGTCGTCGAGCAACGCATTTCCCCCACGCGCCGCCTCCAACTCCGCGAATATAGCGGGAAGGGCGGCCTCCTCCCGCTGGATGGCGCGCAGCACGTCCAGGCACATGACGTTGCCGGAGCCTTCCCAGATGCTGTTAATCGGCGCTTCGCGATAGAGGCGCGGCATCATCGATTCCTCAATATAGCCAGGCCCGCCCAGACACTCGAGGGATTCGCCGATATGCGCGGGCGCACGTTTACAAATCCAGTATTTGCCGATGGCTGTGCCGATGCGGGCGAGGGCCGCGGCACTCTCGTCGGCTGGCGCTTCGTCGATGGCGCGCCCCAGACGTAAGGTGAAGGCGAGGGCGGCTTCCGCGTCGATAGCGAGGTCGGCCAGTACGTTCCGCATCAACGGCTGTTGGATCAGGCGTTTCTGGAACGCTGAGCGATGGGTCGTGTGATGTAGTGCCTGTAACAAACCTTGGCGCATCAGTGCCGCGGAGCTTGAGCAGCAGTAGAAGCGATTGTATTGCACCATATCGATAATGGTGCGCACGCCGCGCCCTTCCTCGCCGACCATGAGGCCCCAGGTATCAAGCATTTCGATCTCGGAGGACGCGTTCGAGCGGTTGCCGAGCTTATCCTTTAGCCTCTGGATATAAAGCGCGTTGCGTTCGCCGTCAGGGGTCCAGCGCGGCACTAAGAAGCATGAGAGGCCGGCATCTGTATAAGCCAACGTCAGGAAGGCGTCGCACATCGGCGCGGAGCAGAAGAACTTGTGACCGGTCAGGCGATACTCCGCGCCGAGGCCGGTAGCGGTGGAGATTGGCTCCGCGTGGGTCGAATTGGCGCGCACGTCGGAACCGCCCTGTTTTTCCGTCATGAACATGCCGATAGTGGCGCCTGTTTTCTCGGTCACCGGAATGTCGCGCGGATCGTAGGAGGTCGAGAGAAGTCTTGGGATCCACTCGTCCGCGATCGCAGGTGTGGATCGGAGCGGTGGCAAGGCGGAGTAGGTCATCGCCATCGGGCACATCACGCCGCCTTCGACCTGATTGTACATATACGTGAGGGCGGTATGAGCGACATGCGCGCCAGACCGATTGTCTTGTTTCCAGGCGAAACTCGGAATCTCATTCTCGATCGCAACTGCCATCAGATCATGATAGGTCGGATGGAATTCAACTTGGTCGATTCGCATACCGTGGCGGTCGAAGGCCTTCAAGCTGGGCCCATGCCGATTGGCCTGATCGGCCTTGTCAAACATTTCGGTGGATCCCATCAAGGTCCCGAACGCCGCCAATTTATCCACCGTCCAGCCACCGCCTTCGCGCTGGACCCCTTCGCGCAGCGCCCGGTCACTTCGCCATAAATCCTGATTACCGATATGCGGCGGCATGTTTTCCACTTCGTGGGTAGGAAGGGAGGCTTTTGCATTCAGATGGATCATGGCCTTGGCTTTCGGTTTAGGGTTGCTGCCGGGATAGCACGTTATCACTTAGTCCATGTTTTGGCGCGGCCTTTTAAAGTGTCATATTGAACTTGTGCAAGGCTTCGGCCTCGCCCACCCAGGCATAAGTCAGAAATACCGGTTCAATGTCGGATATCGTAATAGCGTGTTCGTGACCCGCGGAATTCACGATGAGCGAGCCTGGCGGGTAGACACCGGCGTGATTTCCGGAAACCGCGCCGCTGATGCAAAGATAGGCATCCGTTATATCCTCGTGACTGTGCGCCGGATGAAGAATTGCGTTCGTTCCTGCTCGCCATTATGAGTTTGGCGCTGAGCGCAGATGTATTTCTAAGGCTTGGCGCACATCGTCCGGCACAGGCTTGGCCGCCTGCGCATCATAGTCGAAATAGACGTATGTCGCGGTCCCTTTAGCGCATAGACAATCGCTCTGCCACAGCTCCTCGTCGAGTGTGAAACTCTTGGTGCCGATTTTATCGACCCAAGTTCGGACGAGGGCTTCTTCCTGGAAATAGGTTTGAGCCAAATAGTTGACATTCATGTTCACGAGGGCGACGCGCCAATTGCGAAACTGCAGGTCCGGCGTCAGCAGGCGAAAGATTTCCTTGCGGCCACCCTCGAACCAGATTGGAATCACGGTGTTATTGATATGTCCCGCACCGTCGGTCTCGGAGACGCGTGGAATGACCGGAGTTTCAATCATTGGGTTTTAAACCTTGGCGGATTTTATGAGGTTCAATCTTTAGTGGACGCATCCCGGATTGAAAATTCCGGTAGAATCATCTTGTGCAGTTTTCGGAAAATATCGTTTTCGCCGATTTAAACGATGGCGGCTTCCCGAAAGGTGAATGGGACTGCGCTTTGGCATTAGAACTGCTTGAGCATATCCACGATGTTCCGGAGCTGTTGGCTAAAATTCGACCGGTAGCGGGTCGCTTGGTCTGCATCTATTGTTGTCTGGAAGATTTTGGTGATCTGACCGAACGACGCGAACGCGACTATTTTAATGATTTTGGCCACGCCGATTTGCAAGAAGCTTTCATCGCCGCAGGATGGGAAGTGAAAGTTGCTAAAGCCGATGACAAACAATGTTTATTTATCTGTGAGTGATCGAGCGGCATTGCGCGCACGATTTCGATCATCTCAGCATTGCATCAACTCGATACTCACGCCGTCGGGTGCGGAGATATAGCAGAGTAGGCTGCCGTTCATACCTTCCTTCAGCTCGACTGGAAAACCGACGCCCTTGGCGCGCAATGTGTCGCAAAAGGCCCGTAGGTCACCGTTATACAAAAACCCGAAATGATCGGTGCCCCATTCGTTGTGGCTGGAGTAGTCATCGTATTGCTGTACCGGTTTGGCCGGGGTCGGGTCTTCACCGGGGCGGCGACCGCGAATGATGATGATCTTGCCACCGACTTCCATGAAGATCTGCGCTGCTCCTCGTGCAACCGTATCGGCGGTGATGTCAGCGCCTAACATCTCCACATACCAGTCGGCGGTCGCTTTCGGGTCTTGGGCGATGATATGGACGTGGTCGAATTCCAGGTTGGGATTGCTCATCTGATTTCCTTACATGACATGGCAAAGGCGCAGCGCGTCGTAAACGGCGGCAGCAATATTGCGACTGGCGACCGCGTCGCCAATCCGGTGTAATTCAAAGCCGTCGCCCTTCGGCTGCCGGGCGTCGGACAGTAACGTGTCGAGGTTGGTCACACCGTTATTGCCGGAATGTCCGCGCAGTGCATGATAGAGATCGTCCGCCGGAATGGTGCCGTGCTCGACGACGACTTGGTCCACCGTCCGCTCGACGACCTGACCCGTTGCTTCATTGGTGAAGGTCGCGGTCAATCGGTTGCCGTCCTTCGCAATACGGATCAGGCGGTGATCGAAGGTCATATTTACTCCGCCCTCGTAAATCTTCTGCTTCCAGATGGCGCGCTCCGCATAGGTCAGCTCGGCGGCCATCTCACCGTCGATTGAAACCAAAGCGGTTTTGGCGCCGGATGATGCGGCGTGTTCTGAACATTGTAGTGCCGGATGGCGGCCTGTGCCGTCATAGACCAGCACCTCTTCGCCAACCGTGGCATTACCGGTCAGGAAGTCCCACGCGCTGGTGCAATGCTCGACGCCTTCCAGCCAATCCAAGTCCGGAATACCGCCGGTAGCGATAATGACGATATCCGGATTCTCCGCAAGCACATCTTCCAACTCGGCGTATTGGCTCGTTCGCACATCGACGCCGAGGCGCTCGGCCTCATTGGCGCGCCAATCGACGATCCCCGCAAGGTCGGTTCGCCAGCTTGCTTGCACACCCATCAGGATCTGGCCGCCGAGTTTCGACGCCGCCTCAAACAAGACGACATGATGTCCGCGCTCACCCAGAACCCGTGCCGCTTCGAGGCCCGCTGGGCCACCGCCGACGACCACTGCTTTACGCCGTGGTCCGTTTGATGGTTGCACGGTTTGCGGCATCTTGGTCTCTCTACCGGTGGCTGGATTGTGCAGGCAGACCGGCCGTTGCGGTGACATACAATGGGTGGCGCCGACGCAGGGGCGAATTTCATCTTCGCGCCCGTCGGCCAGCTTGTTGACCAGATGCGGGTCCGCGATATGCGCGCGGGTCATCGCGACCATATCCAGCAATCCTTCCTGGATTGCATGGCGTGCGGTTGCGATATCGGTAATCCGCGCCGCGTGGAACACCGGCAAATTCACTTCACGCTTGAACGCACCGACCGATTGCAGCCACGGTGCGATGGGGGATGCCATGCCTGGCATGTTGTCGACCGCGAGGCCCAATAGCGTGTCCATGCGACCGTAATTACCGTTAAAAAAGTCGATATAGCCGGACCGCTCGAACACATGGGCGATCTCGATACACTCGTCTTGCGACAGGCCTTCCTGCATCGCTTCGTCAATGGCACAGCGAAAACCGACCAGGAAACCGTCCCCCGCTTGGCGGCGGATTTCCTCGAATACCATCAAGCCAAATCGGCAACGATTTTCCAAAGAGCCGCCATAGGCGTCGGTGCGTTTGTTGGTGGCGGGGGAGAGAAATTGGCCGATCAGATGCGAGTTACCTAGGGTCTCAATCCCGTCGAGCCCACCTTCCTTGCAGCGCCGCGCGGCCTGGCCGTACGCCTTCACCACACGCGCGATATCATCATCGTCCATTTCTTTCGGGAAACTGCGGTGAAGTGTCTCCCGAATGGCGGAGGGACCGATGGTCGGTAGCCAATGGCCCGCATACGGCTCGCCGCGCCGCCCCAGATGGGTGATCTGGCACATGATGGCTGCGCCATGCTGATGTACCCGTTCTGAGAATTGGCTGAGATAGCGGATAACCTCATCATCGCCGACATAGAGTTGTTGGAAGACGGAAGGTGAATCCGGTGCCACGTTCGAGGAGCCGCCGAACATGGTGAGCCCGATCCCGCCCCGGGCTTTTTCCTCGTGATAGCGCTGATAGCGCTCCTTCGGCATACCGCCTTCTTCCAATCCGCACGCATGGCTGGTGCTCATGAAACGGTTTTTAAAGGTGAAGTGGCGGATAGTTAGCGGCTGGAAAAGAGGATCGGTCATGGTTTCTGTCTTCAATGGTCGCATGAACTATATTCTGTATTAATATATGGAGCGCCACTCGGCTTCGCGGAGCCCCGTGGTCAATTGATAGTAGGGAGACGACTTCGATGGCTCGTTTGGAAACAATACCGTCCAGCGAACAGAAAATGATGATCGAGCTCGATTGCTCCGGGTTCGAGGGACGCGAACCGTTCGTAGCACCGAAACCCATGAACGAGCGCCGTGTCGCTATCCTCTCGACCGCAGCGCTGAATATGCGTGGCGATGCAATATATGAACGGGATGCGACAGACTTCCGGGTGATACCGGGAGATGTAGATCCGGCGGATGTGGTGATGAGTCATGTCTCGGTAAATTTTGACCGGACCGGCTTCCAACAGGATTTGAACGTGTGCTTCCCAATTGAGCGGATGCATGAGCTGGCCGAAGAAGGGGTGATCGGCTCGGTCGGGAATTTTCATTTCACGGTCTCCGGCGCGGCGCATCCAAGCGATCTTGAGGCGTCCGCGCGGTCAATGGCAAAGACCATGAAGGACGACGGCGTCGATACCGTCCTTTTGGTTCCTATATGACCCAAATGCACGCGCGCCGTTGGCGGGCTTGGCGTTATATTCGAGGAAGAAGGGCTGGCGACGACACAGATCAGCCTGATTAGGATTCACACGGAAAAGACCAATCCACCGCGGGCACTCTGGGTACCGTTTGAGCTTGGCCGGCCAATTGGTGTGCCGAACAATCCTGCCTTTCAAAAACGGGTGTTGATGGCGGCTCTGGCGTTGTTGGAGCGGGAGAGTGGTCCCGTGCTGGCGGATTATCCGGAAGACGTGCCAGAGGGAAACGACGCGGTGGGCGAGGATGAGATGACCGGCATGGTCTGTCCCATCGATCTGCCAAGTATTCCCGATGCGAACGCGCCGGCAAGCGAACTTGGTCGTAAACTTCTGTCAGAGATGGACAGTCTGGCACCGTGGTACGAACTTGCTGTTCGGACACGCGGGCGCACCACTGTCGGACCGAGCGGCCTCGATATCAAGGATGCAGCAAAGTTCGTCGCAGCGTTCCTTGAAGATCAAGAAGCGCCTGCCCCTCGTGACGACTTGTTGAAGGGGCGTGTTCTGAAACTCGCATATGAAGACATGAAGGCTTACTACACGGAAGCGATCACCGCGCAGCCTGGCTACGGGGCGAGCCTTCGGGTTGAGAATTGGCTATTCAACGAGACCGTCTTCGGTAAGACGCTGTGGACCTTGCGCGACATCTGTCGCGACAGCGACGACGAATATTACCAATATCTCGGCCGCAACTCGATCGTGCCGGACCGTCAGGTTGATTTGATGGAACGAGCGGCTCAAGTTGCTGAATAATTCCGTCGTCATTTTGACGAGCCTTATGAGGAAGAGCCGCCACGGCGGCATGATTCTGTCCGAATGACACCTGCCATTACATTTGCATTGCTAAGCTTAGCCGCCGCGGGTTGCCTGGATGTGACATTCAAACGCTTCTCTCAGAAGGAACGTTCGCGGGGAATGTACGTTTTCGGCTGTGGGGTCGTCTGGCTCACGTTGCAGCTGATCTATTTAGCAGCGAATGACACGCAACTGGTGTTCAATGAGACGACGGTTCTGTATGGGGTTGTGACTGGAATTCTTGTCGCTATGGCGAATATCCTGCTGATCGAAAGTCTTACATGCCTCGACGTAAGCCTGGGCTCGATGATTTATCGGCTGAATACAATCGGTGTCGTGGCTATTTCGTTTATGCTCCTCTCGGAAGATGTCGGGGTCTTCAAGATATTGGGGATCGGCATTGGAATATTTGCGGTGGTGCTGCTTTACCGGCGGGCTGAAAACGGTGATGGAGAGATAGCCATACCTTTGCTCTTCCTCAGTATTGCCGTTGTAGCATCTATCTTTCGGGCGCTTTATGGTGTCGCTTCGAAATATGCGTTGGAACAAGGTGCAGTGCCAGAGGGCATGATGATCATTGCTGCTGGATGTTGGATCATCGGCGGCCTTATATACGCGGCCCTCCGCGAGCGACGCGTGCGAATGACCGGCAAGAAGGCGGTCTATTCTCTTATCTCGGGCACACTTGCTTTTGTTGTTGTGAACGCTCTGATCGAAGCTCTTCGGTTAGGGGAAGCTAGCGTCGTGGTGCCGGTTGCGAATTTGAGCTTTGCTGTCGCGATGGTGATATCGGTCGGTCTTGGTATGGAAGCTCTGTCGGGACGTAAGTACGTTGCTATAGGTTGTGCGATTCTATCGGTGTTTATGTTGGCGCAGACGGCTTAGGCGGTATTCAACAGAGCTCTGAGATATCAAATAGGATAGGAAATATGGAATACGGCGTCACCATGTTCGTCACCGACTATTCGATCTCGGCGACGGAACTTGCTATTGCGGTGGAGGAGCGCGGGCTCGACGCGTTGTTTGTACCGGACCACACGCATATTCCGGCCAGCCGGTCCTCTGACTTCGCGCGGGGCGGGGACTTGCCGGACGATTATATCCGCAATCACGATATGTTTGCGACACTGACGGCGGCTGCAGCCGTGACTACGCGGATTAGGCTTGGTACGGGGATCTGCTTGGTTGTCGAGCGCGATCCCATAATTACCGCCAAGCAGATTGCCAGCTTGGATCAAATCTCTGGCGGTCGGGTTGACTTCGGTATCGGTGGTGGTTGGAACCGCGAGGAGATGGAGAACCACGGCACGCCATGGAACCGCCGTTGGAAGATCGTGCGCGAACGCATCGAGGCAATAAAAGCGATCTGGACCCAAGACGAAGCGAATTACGATGGTGAGTTCGTTAAATTTGATCCCATCTGGTCCTGGCCGAAACCGGTACAGAAGCCGCATCCGCCGATCCTCGTCGGCGGTGATGCACCGGGTACTTTCAAGCGCGTACTTCGTTATGGAGATGCTTGGTTTCCGTCCCTTGGTGGCAACGAGGCACCGACCGAGTTGAAGCAAGAACGGATAGCAGAGTTGGCGGCCCTAGCGAAGGAAGCGGGTCGAGATCCCTTTCCGATTACTACCAATGCCACCCCGCGAGACCAAAAGGCTATTGAGAAGTTGGCTGAGGCGGGGGTGACCCGCTGCCTGTTCGGTTTGAAAGCGGCCTCTGCAGATGAGGTCCTGCCGCGTCTCGACAAGCTAGTTCGTTTTCTCAATCTGTGAAAATGCTTCTTTTGCGCTGCATCCAAACGACAACGGAAACTTTATACATCACTGGCAATGCGGCGGATTAAGGAAATTGTCTTTGCCGGTCTTTGAAAAAACTTTTCGGCGAATAGAGGCATAACGCTTCAGTTTTGCTGGTATGGATGCTCTCCTATTTGGCTTAGGGTTGTAACTCAGGTTAAGAAATGCACATGGTTCCATATGGAACTAAATAAGCTTGGACGGAGATTGGGACATGACTCCTGAAGAAATTTTATCGCATCCCGCGCGGGTTCTTTCCCAGGAACAGCGCGAGCACTATTTCGAGCATGGTTATGTCGGCGTCGAAAGCCTCGTGCCAGCCGATATTCTCAGCGAATTGGTGGATGTAACCAACGAATTTGTCGACGCGAGCCGCGCGGAAACCCAATCCGGCAATATCTTTGATATTGGACCGGGGCACAGCGCCGATACGCCGGTGCTGCGGCGATTGAAGCGGCCGGACGAACAACATGATGCTTATTGGCGCGTCGCGAAGGGTATTCTGGCGGATGTCGCGGCGGACATTGCGGGGCCGGACGTGGTGTTCCATCACTCAAAGCTGAACTTCAAATGGCCGGACGGCGACAGTACGGTGAAATGGCACCAGGACGCTCAGTTCTTCCCGCACACCAATTACAACGTCTTCACCATCGGCTGCTATTTGGCGGATACTGACATGTCGAACGGACCGCTCGCCATCGCGCGGGATAGTCACGATGGTCCCCTCTATGACCAATACGATGACGATGGGGAATGGACTGGAATGCTCAGCGACCGGGATGCGGCCACCGTCGATATGTCCAAGGTCGACTACCTGATGGGGGCGGCGGGATCGATCACGATCCATAATTGCCGCAGCCTACACTACTCACCATCGAGCACTTCGCCGCAGCCTCGGCCCCTGCTGCTTAATTGCTATACCTCGGCGGATGCAAAGCCCTATACGCCGCATCCCGATCCGTCGAAATACACTTATGAAGTGGTGCGCGGTAAACCCGCACGTTGGGCGCAACACGATCCGCGGCCATGCCAAATTCCGCCGGACTGGTCGGGTGGCTATACCTCTATCTTTGCGGCGCAGTCGGGTGAAGGCGACTGATCAATGAAGGATGCGTCGTTTATAGTTGACGCGACTGCGTGGCGCGGCGCCAATTTCCAGAAGGCGCGTAGTTGGGTCTGTGCGCTCGACAATATTATGCGTGATGAAATTGTCGAAGCGACCAAGGCGCTGGGTCAGACTGACGTCCAAATCGTGGGAAAGGCAGACTTTTCATTGCCGGTTACGTCTGCTGTGCTTCGAAGTGCTTATGACGAGTTGGAATTCGGGCGGGGCTTCACCGTCATCGCCAATTTTCCCGTCGAACACCTTACCGTAGAGGAGGCGCGAATTGCATATGCGGGCGTCGCCGCCTATCTGGGGGTGCCTATTGTACAGAATGGCGCCGCCGAACGAATGGTCGACGTTCGCGATATCGGCCGGGATTACAGTCACCAGTCCAGGGGATATAGCGGAACCGCGCTTTTGCCGTTCCATACGGATGGTACTAAGGGCGAGCCGCAAATGCTTCACTATACGGGCCTGCTTTGTCTGGAGACGGCGTCAGAAGGTGGATTGAGTGCGATTGCGAGTGCGACCTCACTTTATAATGAGGTGCTCGCGCAGCGGCCTGACTTAATGCCCGCGCTTCTTCGTGGGTATCATCATCATCGCCAAGGAGATCATCCACCCGGTCATGCGCCGATTTCTGCTGAGCGAATTCCGGTTTTCAGTTTCAGCAATGGCCTGCTCCATTGCCGATACAACCGCAATAATATGGAATGGGCGGCGCGCGAAGGCGCGGAAATAGAACCGTCTGATCTGGAAGCCTTTGACCGGATTGACAGTATTGTGTCGCGGGATGATTTCGCCTTGTCGATGAGTTTGCGAAAGGGCGACCTGCAAATTATTAACAATTCGGTCATCTTGCATTCTCGAAGTGAATATATCGATGCTCCGGATCGTAAACGCCATCTCCTGCGGCTTTGGCTCAATAATCCTCAGGCGCGACGGGATGGACATAATCTCGTCGAACTTTTTGCGTCACCTGAAAGCCGGTTCTCAGACAAGCCTTGGCGCGCGGTCTGAAAATGACTGGGTAGACAGTGCCGTCGGTTTCGCTACTTCCTTGTGCGGAGGTGCGTTTCATGGCCAAGAAAATCCTGCTTATCACAACGGACCAGCAGCGATACGATTCGCTTGGCTGCACCGGCGGCGGCATTGCGAAGACGCCGGTCCTCGATAATTTGGCGCGCGACGGAATTATCTACAGGCAAGCGCGCAACCAGTGTCCGGTTTGCATGCCGGCCCGCTCCACCATCCTGACTGGCCAGCACATTCGCATGCACGGTGTGACCTCCAACGGCATTCCTCTGCCCGCCGACCACCCGAGCCTGGCGCATGAGCTAAAATCCGCGGGATACAGCACGGCCTTGATCGGCAAGGCGCATTTCGAACCGCATGCGGCGAAGACGTTCTTCGAGAATACGGCGGCGGGTGAGGATAATGTCGGCCCGCATCGCGGCTTCGACCATATGGAGCTGACCGGCCACACGGGGCGGGCGGGACGGTCGTTGTTCCACTATCCAAAATGGTTGGCGCAGAATCATCCAGATGACGTTGCGGGTTTTCACGAATATACCAGCGGCGGCAATCCGAGCGCGCGCGGCGGTGGCGATACCGGGGCACCACAAGTCTCGCACAATCCCATCGACCCGGAGAACTACCACACCGATTGGACGGCGCGGCGCACTCTCGATTGGCTGGGCGCGCGGGAAGACGATGAGAATTGGTTTTGCTGGATGAGTTTTCCGGACCCCCATCACCCGTGGGATGTCCCGGACGCAGCGCGCAAGCGTTTTGATTGGCGGGACCTGGAATTGCCGGCCGGCTATCCCGGAAGTCGCGAGAAATGCGAAGAGATATTGGCCAAAAAGCCATGGCACTGGTTGGCGTGGTATCGGGGTGAGGCGCAGCTCAACTTCGAAGTGCCGCCCGCGTACGTGCCCGCCGACACGACGGCGGACCAAATCCGCGAAGTGAACGCCATTGTCCATGCCAAGAACGAGTTGATCGACGAGGCCGTCGGGCGGGTGATGACCTATCTCGAGACGCGCGGCTGGGACGCGGAGACGGAGATATTCTTCACCACCGACCA
Source organism: Alphaproteobacteria bacterium (assembly GCA_049601975.1). Taxonomy (GTDB): domain Bacteria; phylum Pseudomonadota; class Alphaproteobacteria; order UBA8366; family UBA8366; genus UBA6544. The sequence continues at coordinate 16,303 of JBMYRC010000014.1, forward strand.
CGGCGAATTACAGGGCGACTTCGGCATGCTGTTCAAGGGCCCGTACCACGTCGACGCGCTGACCAAGGTGCCGTTGATCTGGCGCCCGGCCCCCGCCGACGGCATCGCCCCCGCCGACTTGCCGGAGCCGGTCGGCCACCTCGATATTGCCCCGACCATTCTCGCCGCCGCTGGCCTCGATATTCCAGAGGTCATGCAAGGTCGCCCGTTGCCGAGAACGCCCGGTGACGGATCTCGCGAGCGGGTGGTGACAGAGTGGATTGACACCTATGACGGTAACGAGATCGTCATGCGCACGATGGTCCGCGACGACTATTTGGTTACGGCCTACGAGAAGACAAATCGCTACGACGGCAGCGAGGGCGAACTTTATGCCCTTGCCGACGATCCGCAGCAATGGCGCAATCTCTGGAGCGACCCGGGGGCAGCCACGATTAAATCCGATCTCCTTGCCGACATGCGGGACAATGTTCCCGATGGGCGTGAGGAACCACTTGAAAAAATTGCACCGGTGTAACCATGACCCAATTTCGCACGATAACCGATGGCCTGCGCTTTCCCGAAGGCCCCATTGCCATGCCGGACGGCTCCGTCGTTCTGGTTGAGATCGAACGCGGCACGCTGACCCGTGTCTTGCCCGACGGGACCAAGGAAGTCATTGCAGAGACCGGCGGTGGGCCGAATGGGGCGGCGATCGGACCCGATGGCGCCTGCTATATTTGCAACAATGGTGGATTTAAATGGTCCTACGATACGGCGTCCGGCGGCATGCGGCCGATAGGGCAGGCGGATGATTATGTGACCGGGCGGATCGAGCGGGTCGATATGGAGACCGGTAAGGTCGAGCGGCTCTACGACAATTGCGACGGCAACCGATTGAGCGGGCCGAACGACATCGTCTTCGATCGCAAGGGCAACATGTGGTTCACTGACCTTGGTAAGGCGCGGGAGCGCGACTTGGACCGGGGGGCAATTTATTGGGCAAAGCCCGATGGCAGTGAGATTAAAGAAGTCATCCAGCCTTTCACCACACCAAACGGCATCGGCTTATCACCGGACGAGAAGACACTTTATGTCGCGGAGACCGAAGGTGGGCGGCTATTTGCCTTCGATATTGTCGGTGACGGCGAAGTGAAACTACTGCCCTACCCGGAATCGCTGAACGGCGGGCGCTATATCACCAGCGACACAGGGATGCGGCGGTATGATTCCTTGGCGGTGGAAGCGGGTGGCAATGTCTGCGTCGCGACTCTCTTCACCGGTGGGATTACGGTCGCGAGCCCGGGCGGCGGTACCGTGGAGTTTGTCGAGACCGGAGACAGTTATACGACCAATATCTGCTTCGGCGGGGAGAACTTGCAGAAAGCGTATATCACGCTGTCCTGGCAGGGTTTGCTGGTCGAATGCGATTGGCCGCGTGCGGGATTGCCGTTGAATTGTTTCAACTTGTGAGTCGCTGACTCCTAACCCTACCCCACTCGCGCCATCGAACCTCCGTCTACCGGTAATTCCACGCCGGTGATAAATCCCGCGTCGTCAGATGCCAAGAATAATGCCGCGTGGGCGACGTCCCAGCCGGTGCCCATCTTGTTCAACAACGGCACCTTTGAATCGCGCTCGCTCGCGATATCGTCGCGGGTGCGACCGGTGATCTCGACGCGCCGGTCTACTGCCATGGGGGTGTCCATCAATCCGGGTAGGATGGCATTGGCCCGCACTCCCGCATCGGCATTCTGCATGGCAATTTGCCGGGTGAAACTCACCATCGCCATCTTGGAGGCGGGGTAGAGTACGGTCGGGTGACTGGTCCAATAGGCCGATGCCGAGGAAATGTTGACGATGGCACCGCTCTTTTGATCCCGCATGATCGGCAGCGCGTGTTTGCACGCCAGCATGGTGCCGAGCAGATTGACGTCGAAAATGCGCTCGAAGGCTTCGGTCGAGATTTTATCGAGGGTCGTGTCGCCACCTTCAACGCTGATGCCGACATTGTTGTGCAGGATATCAAGGCGACCCCATTCATTGGCGCACTTCTTGATCGCGGCTTCGACGGCGGCTTCGTCCGTGACGTCCGCCGCCGCGGCAATTGCAGTCCCGCCTTCCTTGGCAATCATATCGGCGGTTTCTTGTGCTGATTCCAAGCTACGGTCGACACAGCAGACGTTGGCGCCCTCCCGTGCGAACAATAGCGCCGTCGCCCGTCCGTTGCCGATGGCCGCACTCTCTCCCGGTGCTTGTCCGCCGCCGATAATGATCGCTACTTTGTCTTCGAGCCGCATATCTTTCCCCTTATGCCATCGTTTGGATAAATATGTGCGGCGCGGCAACGGTTGGGACAATGGCGCCGATGCGCTATATTCATCTTGAGTGCAGTATCATTTTCCGATCAGGAGGAAAGCATGCGGATCGTTAATCCGTCTTTCGGCCTTGAGGAAGGTGGCGATAACCAAAGCAGTGGGTTCGAACTCTCGACCGACTGGAACTCCGATTCCATCGCCATCATCTCCAATTCAAAGCCAAACGCGCGTGAGTTGCTCGAAGGCGTGAAAGCGCAAATGGGCGTCTATCGTTTGACCGATAATATCGATTTTTTCTTCAAGGACAGCGCTGCTCAGCCTGCCCCTGAAGCGCTATATGACGAAGTCGCCGCCAAGTACAAAGGGGCTATTGTCGCCCTGGCCGATTGAGGGTCGTGCTCGTCGTGGAGTTTCCATGACAGTATCGAACTCGAAAAACGCGGCGTTGAAACATATATCGTCATCACTGAAACCTTCTTGCCGCTGGTGCGCGCCCAAGCGAAGGCTCGCAAAGCGGATCCCAAACTGTTGATCGTGAAGCATCCGGTCGGTGGATTGAACGAGGAAGAGCTGTCCGAGCGTATCGGCGTCGCTTCTTCGGAATTGAAGGACGCGGTCGGCGCCTAACCAGCCGAGCGAGTGACGAAAAGGAAAGACATGACGGACCTTACCGAGAGGGAGGTGCTTGAGGTTGGCGATGCTGATCTCGACGCCGAACAGTGGAACGACTATGCCGCCGAGCAGGGATGGAGCGACGGCATGCCCTTGATGATCCCGACGGAGGAAAAGGTCTCAGCCTTCGTAGAGACCTGTCGGGGTGATAACGAGCCGTTTCTGCCGATGTCGCCGCGCCGGGTCATCCCAACGCTGCAAAGCATCGCGGCGAACGCGGTTATGGCGGGGTGTAAGGCCGAGTACTTCCCGGTCGTTGTCTCAACGGTCCGCGCTCTGCTGAACCCGGACTACAATCTTCACGGCACGCTGGCGACGACGCATCCTTGCGCACCGGGGGTGATATTGAACGGTCCCATCCGAACACAATTGGGTGTGAACTGCGGCAGTAACTGTTTCGGTCAAGGCAACCGGGTGAACGCAACCATCGGGCGGGCCGTGCAATTGTCGTTGCTCAATATCGGCGGAGCGAAACCGGGGGAGATGGACCGTTCGACCCAAGGGTCGCCAGCGAAATACACCTTCTGTTTCGGTGAGAACGAGGAAGAGAGCCCGTGGGAGCCCTATCACGTGCGCCGAGGGTTCGAGGTGGGCGATAGTGTGGTGACCGTGCTGCCGTGCGAGCCGCCGCACAATATCAATGACCATGCCAGCACGACGGGTGTCGGTATTCTCACGACCATTGCCGGTACGGTCTCGCAACCAGGCTCGAACCTGATATACGGGACGGCACCCTATACGGTGGTGTTTGGGCCTGAACACGCACAGACCGTCCACCGCGACGGGTTTACGATTGAGGATATCCAGCAGAAACTTTACGAGGATTCCGCCGTCGACGTGTCGCGCGTCTCGAAGGAAAATCAGATCAACTACGAACAAGACCGCGAGCAGACCGCGGTAAACGGCAAGTACTACCTGACTCGCTCGCCGGAGGACATCCAGATCATGGTCGCGGGCGGTGCGGGCAAGCATTCGGCTGTTATTCCGACCTTCGGGTTTACGGAAGCAATTTCACTGAGAATTTCAAATGTCTGACGGCGAATTCGTCGATATCGGCGACCTCGATTTCGATCAATGGAACGACTACGCACTGGAGCAAGAATGGGGCGACGGTCTGCCCTTGATGGTGCCGAGCGAGGAGAAGGTCGCGGCTATGGTCGAGGCCTGCCGGGGTGATAATGAGCCGTTCCCACCGATGCCGCCGCGCCGAGTCATCCCGACCTTACAAAGCATTGCTGCCAATGCGGTAATGGCGGGCTGCCGTCCGGCACATTTCCCGGCTGTTGTCGCGGCGGTGCGCGCCGTGCTGGTGCCGGAGTACAATCTCCACGGTACTTTGGCGACGACGCATCCTTGTGGTCCTGGTCTTATCGTCAGCGGTCCAATTCGCCACGAAATCGGCATCAACTGCGGTGGCAATTGTTTCGGGCAGGGGAACCGTACGAACGCGGCAATCGGCCGAGCCCTGCAACTCACGCTGCTGAATGTTGGCGGCGGCAAGCCCGGAGAGATGGACCGCTCGACCCAGGGCTCGCCCGCGAAATACAGTTTCTGTTTCGGTGAGAACGAGGAAGAGAGTCCGTGGGAGCCCTATCACGTGCGCCGCGGTTTTAACGCGGAAGACAGTATCGTGACGACCTCGGCATCGGAGCCGCCGCACAATATCAACGATCACGCGAGCACGACTGGCGACGGAATTCTCACGACCGTTGCGGGGACGATTTCGGAGCCCGGCACCAACAATATATATGGTAAAGGTCCGTACACGATCGTTTTTGGGCCGGAGCATGCCCAGACGGTTCATCGCGACGGATTCTCGATAGAAGATATCCAACAGAAGCTGTACGAAGCTTCGGCGGTGCCGGTGTCCCGGGTCTCAAAAGAACAGCAGCATCATTATGAGAGTGAGCGTGATCAGACACCCGTCAACGGGCGGTATTATCTCAGCCCGTCTCCGGAAGATATCCATGTCTTGGTTGCGGGTGGGGCCGGTAAACATTCCGCCTTCATTCCGACCTTTGGCGCGACAGCAGTGTGTTCGGTCAAGATTTCGAATGGCTGAGCTTTCTAAATTTTCCGTCATGCCCGCAATGGTGGGAATCCAGTTCTGTTTGGTAAGTCGGTCTGGATTCCGCTTTTGCGGGCATGATGGAGAAGTTTAATGAACGAAGACCACCCGCTTTTTCGTCAGGGCATTCGCTGGGAAGACGCCCAAGCCGAACTGGAATCCCTCGACTTGAGCGATGGCCTACCGATGGTCCCGCCAACCCTCGACCGCTTCGATGCGATGATCTCGGGACGCGGTGCACCGGACCAATCCTTCGGGCATCTGATGCCGTTAATGGGCGAACTCACCTTGGAAGCCGTCGCCTACAATTGCATTCTCGCGGGATGCCGGCCCGAAGAACTGCCCGTCGTCTTAACCGCTGCCGAAGCCTGCACGGATGATGGTTTTAATTTATTGGGCGTCTTAAGCACCACCGGGACGCCGACGGTCGCGATCTGCGTTCACGGGTCGCTTGTTACGGACTTGGACATGAACGCCGGAAGCAACGCGCTGGGCCCGGGAAATCGGGCCAATGCCTGTATCGGCCGCGCAGTCAGCTTGATCATGCGGAACGTCGCGGGTGCGAAGCCTGGCGTCGCCGATATGGCGACAATGGGCCAGCCCGGGAAATACACGTTCTGCTTTGCGGAAAGCGCTCATCCAGGCTTTCCATCCCTGCCGGAGCGGCGTGGTTTCGGTGCGAATGAGAGTTGCGTGACGGTGCTCGGCGTCTCCGGCACGGCGGAGGTCTTGCCGATATCTGGGGGCGAGTCACCGGAAGCGGTCTTGCAGCCCATTGCGGCCGCAATGAATTCGTCCATCGACGTTTCCAGCTTGACCCGCAAGCCGGAACGCAACGAGCAAATTTTCCTGATGCCGCCAGAGATGGCTAATATTCTCGCCAAGGCTGGTTGGGACCTCGCGCGGGTACAGGACTACTTGTACAACGCTCGCAAGCCCTACGCCTATGATGGGGAAAATGATCCGGATGACCGGCCCTTGGCGCCTGCGGCGGACGATATCCACCCCATTATCACCGGCGGCGTCGGTGTGAAAATGACCCATCTGCCGCTTTGGGCCGGAGGCTCGCGGACAGTGACGCGGGCGGTTTGGACGTTCTAAGGCTTCCGCGCTTCGATCTGCCCCAGCCGGTTAGGCAGTAGCCAGCTATACGCCGCATCCTTGAAACCGGCGCGCTCCAGATAGGCGGCGTATTCGGGGCCACTCGGGACATGGCCGGTGAAGTGGCCGTCGCGGATCGCCTGCACGTGATAGAAGACAGGGTCGATGGGACCGTCGCGGTTTTCGTTCAGCATGTAGCCGACGATAAGGCAGGTGCCGCCACTTGGCAGCGCCTCATAGGCATAGCTTAGGGCCTTCATGACGTCGTCTTCCAAGTACCAATGCAATGGTGTGATGAAGGAAATGAGATCGCAATCGGTGGGATAGTCGGATTGCTTCAGGAAATCGCCGGGCTCGGCCGCGATCCGATCTGTGAGATTGTGATTGCCCACGAACTCGCGGGTGACCGGAATAACATTCGGGTGGTCCTTGACAATGACCTTGACGCCATCGTAGCGCTCGCAGGCAGCGATGGCGTAGCAGCCGGAACCGCCAGCGAAGTCGAGCCAGCGGCTGAAGCGGGAGAAGTCAAAACGCTTCGCCAATCGATGCGCGAGCGCGATGGAGGAGTTGTAGCCCGCGGTCGTGAAGGCGCGGGCGCGTTCCGGGTCGTTGAGGTCGCCTTCGTAGAGCTTGGAGGGCGGTGGCTCTGAGCTGGCGTCCTTGATATTATCAGCAAACCCCTGCCATTCATCGTATTCCGCGCCGATCGTGAAACGCAGGAAGTCACCGAAGAAGGTCGATTTATCGCGCACGAAAAAGCGCTCCACATCATCGACATTGACCGTGCGTCCATCAACATCAGCGATCAGCCCCATGGCCTTGCAGATGATCATCAAACGGTCGGCCACTTCGCGGTCGATTTTGCAATGTGCCGCGACTTCGTCCGGCGTTCCGGCGCCCGCGGAGAGTGCGCTGAACAGATCGACTTCGAGGGCCGCCGAGAGGGCCTGGCTCTTCTTGAACCCCATTGCCAATTCGTTCAGGCGTTCCGAGCTGCCGCCGACGGTGGGATCGTTGGGGACGGTGGGCGTTGTTCTTTCCGTAACTGGTGGCTTCGCCATGGTCGGTTTCCTTATTGTTGGCCGATGCGTCTAAATGACACCGGCGGTTTTTAGCTCCACGATTGCTGCTGGGTCGTAGTCGAGTTCGCCGAGCACGGCGTCTGTATCTGCCCCGGATGTGGGTGCCGGGGCGAGTTGCCGGGCGTCGACACCCGGAATACCGATTTGCCGCAAGGCTCCCGCGATTGGATGACTCGTCTCGAATGTCATCGCCCGTTCGATCAGTTGGGCATTATCGAAAGCCGCTTCCGGGGAATTCACCGGTGCGATTTCGATATCGAGTGGTGCGAGTTCCTCGATCCAGTCACTCGCCAGTTTCGCTCGCAGAGCTTCGGTCAGAAAAGCACGAGCGGCGGCACCTGGTGCGCCGCGCAGTAATCCTTCGTCGGAGAGGTCTGGGCGGCCAAGACGCTCGAATAAAGCGTCGGCGGACGCCTTACGCGCGACACCGAGCGATAAGGATGTGCCGTTCGCGGCCTCGAAGATGCCATAGGCCGCGCGAAGTTCCAGCGCCGGGGTGTTTGTTCGTAGCGTGCCGTGCGAGACAGCCATCAACGCGAATAGGCTTTCCTGGATGCCCAAATCAATTGTCGCACCTTCTCCTGTAACTTCGCGTTGGCGCAGTGCTGTAGAAATGGCGAAGGCAGCCATGAGACCGGAAATGGAATCCGCGATGTATGTATCGGGTGCCACAGGCATCCCGCCGCCGGCGAGCGCGTGGCTGAAACCGGTCTCCGTCTGTTGATTCAGATCGTACGCGGCGCGGAAGCGGTCCGGTCCGGTTTGCCCGAAGCCGGAGAGCGAGCAATAGACGATATGCGGATTCAGGGCCCGGACCGCCTCCGCGTCGATACCGAGGCGCGCCGCGGCACCCGGCCGGTAGCTCTCCATGAAGACGTCGGCATCGGCTGCGAGTCGGAGCAGGATATCCCGGCCCCTCGGCTCCCGCAGATTGAGTGTGATCGACCGTTTCCCCCGGTTGAGTGTGAGGTCCTCGTCGCCGATGGGTGGGTCTTGCGGGCCGCTCGGGCGCTCGATCCGAAGCGATTCGGCACCCCACCCGGCAAGCAGGAAGCCCGTGAACTTGCCGGGCGTCATGGTGCCGACTTCAAGAATTTTTATGCCTTTGAGAGCGTCTTCCATCACGCGGGTTTACGGCCGGTGATGTGTTGCAAGATATCGGGGATGAACTCTCGGACTTTCACGTCCTCGAAACCGGTCTCCTCGAAATAGCGAATGCAGTCCGTCGGTGTGTGGGGCAGGGCGGTGGAATGGAAGAGGACGCCGTGTACGGAGCACATCGCCGGGATGAGCGGGCCGGACCAATCCTCGTTGACCATCTCGCCGCAGATATGCATTTCACCCCCAGGTGCAAGGGCGCTAAATGCTTTCCGCAAGACTTGGCAAATCATCTCCCCCGAATACTGCGGGAGATTACTGTTCATCAGGATGACGTCGGCGCCCGTTGGAAACTCATCATTGATGAAGTTGCAGAGCTCCGCGCTCACTTGCGCTTCGACACCGTGCTCCTTGATGAAGTCGCGGGTTACGGCGACGACTTCGGGCAGGTCGAGTACCACGGCTTTCAGACCGGGATTACGCTTGGCCACCTCAATGGAATAAGCACCGGAGCCGCCGCCGAGATCGAAGAGTAAGTTTCGTCCGTCGAGTGGCACTTCGCTCATGAATTTGCGCGCGGCACCCATGCCGACGCTCGCCGTCGCTTGATGGTAGCGCCGTGCATGATCGACCGTGAAACTCTCATCGTAGAAGCCGAGGGGGTCTTCCGGGCCTGTGTCCTCCAACCGTTTGCCGAGTTCACCCCAGGCATTCCATTGGTGACGGAACCAAGTGATCCAGCGTTCCGCATAACTGCGGGTATCCTCGACGAGAAACCGCTCCACATCCGGCGCATTGCTAAAGCCGTCGCCATCGCGCTCGACCAGTTCCAGAGTAAGCAACGCCGTGATCATCCGTTTGGCGTTATTCTCGGTGATGCCCGCATCCTTGGCGATGGTTGCGAGGGAATCCCCGTGTTGGCTGATGGAGGTAAACAATCCGTGTTCGATGGCAGCGAACAGGACGGCGGATTGGGTAAACGCCCAGGAGAGTTTTTGCAGGCGGACAGTGGTCGGTCGTGTTTCGGACATTCGAATTTCCTCAATACCTGCGCCGCGCAATCGCCGTCTATTTCTTTAACTGGAACTCACGCGTTGTCTCTCGGTAGTGGACGGCGATTTCGTTCCCCCAGTCATAGGGGAGGTCAATGAGTTCACCTGCTGTCGACGCTTGTGAGGCCAGTGATATGGCGTCCATCAAAATGCGGCGCTGCTGATCTACATCACCCTGCCGGCCAAAGGCGTTTCCCATGGGGAAGTTCATGAAAGCCGTTCGCGGGGCGAGTACTTGGGCGCTGAGATCGCGGCCGGTCGAGACCGTCACGGTCGCAATTCCGGTCTCCTCGACGGTGCGCGCGACGAGCCCGGCGGTTTGATGGTTGAGCGGGCAGGCGGGCGCGACGATCAGCAGATCGACCTTGTCCTGCTGCAGCGATACGGCGAATTCCTCTGCTTTTGCGACAATGGCGCTGCGTTTGTAGATGCGCCCCATAAAGCCGCTCCAATGGCGCGGCGCGGACTGACCTATTGTCCCGTCGGCGGCCAGTTCACGCAGACGCTCGATTGGAAATTGGCAATTGATGTCTTCGACGATGCTGCGGTGGTCGTGGTAATTATCGTTGATGTCGAAGCTGTCCGAAGGCGTGTCGGCGGGAATGGCGTCGAGACGTAAATCGTTCCGTGCATTTGGATCAAAACCTGGGTCTTGTTTCCGCGATGCGCCGCTGGTGGTCAGGATCGACACGCAGCATTCGCTTAGCGGTTTTTGCAGCGGTGATATCGGTGCGTTACGATGGATGGTCCATTCGTAAGCCGGAAATCCGAGCGAACGGTATTTTTCATTAAGACGGTCGACGTATTTAACCGGTTCCATGTGGGGCCGCCTTAACAGGGTGAGTGTATTCGAATGCGCGAGATGTCACTCGGCGCATATACACAATTAAGCATGGTTTGCGGCCACCACACGTCCACAGTGAAAGGTGGATTACTCCGCGGCGGCGAGAGGATTCGGCGGCAGCGAAATGGTGGTGCCGAATTTCTTCGTGCGCCACGTCATGTCGTGGTTGATGAAACCGGTGGGTTCGATGAACTCGTGGCGAACGTCGCGGCCGTCGAATGTCCATTTCAGATAACCAACCCGCCGGGCACACCCATCGTTCTTAAGGCTCGGCGTGATAAAGGCCGTCGTCGGGCACCAGATGAGATCGAGACCCTCGAAGCTCGTGTAACGGTAGCGGTGCAAATGGCCGGAGGCGACGAAGCGGACCTTATGGGCCGATAAAAGCTTGAGCAGCCGCGCGCGTGGTTCGGGCAGAATGGCCCATTTGCTAATGTCTTCGTCCGGTATTTTTTGATAGAGCGGCTTGTGGCTAAAGAGACCCAGCGCCCGTCCGTCCGAGTTAGCAAGAACGTCCTCGAGGAATTCCCATTGTCGATGTTCTGCGTCGAGATTGCTGCCCAGTAGTTCACTATTGATACCGAAGAGCCGCCAGTTCTCGATGTCCCTAATAAATCGGTCGTCGCCGAAATAACTTTTCCACGTATTCAGGCGGGCATCATTGACCGGTTGCTTTAAACGCGGATTATCTCCTGGTTCACCCACATCGTGATTGCCGGGAATGGCGAGATAAGGGAGATTCAGTCGCTCGGCTTCTTGATGCGCATACTGAATATCACGTTCAACGTCGGGGCCATTGAAGGAAAAATCCCCGGTGTTGATGACAAGGTCCGGTCGGAGCGCCTGCATCTCATCGACGAAAGTTTGCCAATTGTCGTCGAAATAGGCATGGGTCGGACTTAGATGCGTGTCCGATACTTGAACGATGACATATGTCATTGCCTGCTCAATACTTCGTTTTGTGGCATGTGGTGTCTTCGATCTCCATTACACGGACCGAGCAGAGGTCAGGACTTTTTCGAGGTTCCGGCCGAAATCCCCGATCGTGCCCTCCAAGTCTTCCGACGACCATAAAATACCGATGGACTTACCACTGAATTGAGCGGAAGAACGCGTCATTTTAGCGATATTTTCCAGCACCTGCCGCGCATCGTCACTGACAGTTTCTGTCGTCCGGGCGATTTCCTGTGTCGCGGCGCTTTGCTGCAATGGCTTTTGGAAGGCGTTTTCGAACGTTTCTTTTCCAACTTCAAAGACGCTAAACAATGCGATTGCGGGCAGAATACCGAAGATCAGTAATATCATCACAAGCTTTGGCGTCAGATTTAAATTCTGAATTTTGGCCATGATCGGCCTCCCGATAGATCGATGTTTGATTGATTTTAACGTTTTTTATGATCGTTAGTAGTATGGTTTTGGCTAAAATCCTCGTCAGGAAGTATTCGCAAGCTCCACATTTCGAATTCTAAACCGAGCGGACGATTTCGATTTGCAGTGGACGTTCTATTCAACGGACGAATAGAGACCCGATAGATATCCCTCGCGTAGTGTGAATTTTCGGATTTTTCCTGAACCCGTGAGCGGGAACGTTTCGACTTGGCACTATACCGCCGGTGTCTTTTACGGCGCTAGGGATGCACGCCAATGGAGATGCAAGACTTGCTTATCTAGTGCGCGGTTTCCTTCCGTGCGGATGAAACATGCGATAATTGCGCCCCATTTTTTCGTCAGGCAGGCCGATGATGGCGACTTCTGCGACATCGGGATGTTCAAGCAGTACATTCTCTATTTCGGCCGGGAAATGATTCTCGCCACCTCGGATGATCATTTCCTTGACCCGCCCGGTAATGCGGACGTAATCGCGCTCATCCATGGTGCCGAGGTCGCCCGTGTGTAGCCATACATCGCAATCCAGGGTTTCCGTCGTTGCCGCGTCATTCCCGTGATAACCGATCATGGCGCTGGGGCCACGGGCGCAAATTTCTCCGACTTCGTTGATCGCCGCGAGAGCGTTGTCTGCAAGACGCCGGATGAAAACATCCTTTTGGGAGATAGGTCGACCCGCCGTATTGCAGATGTCGTCGATTGAATCGTCCAGATAATGTTGTGTGATGACCGGGCTATGTTCGGTTTGACCATAAAGTATGGAAAAGCCACATCCGAACGTGTTTTGGACCCGGCGCACTAGCTCCGGCGCCACCATGGAGCCGCCGCGACTGACGACTTTGAGGGAAGACGTATCGCGGGTTTCCTGATCGTGTGCATCCAGCAATGCCACGACCATCGTCGGGACACCCAGGATAATCGTTGCGCGTTCGCTCTCGATCAGGCGATTGACGCGTAACGGATCAAAGAGACTGACTAAAACCATCCGGCATCCGGCCTGAAGGCACCCAAGCGTAACCATGCTGCACCCACTGGAATGGAAGAGCGGTATGATATTGATCCAGGTCGCCCCCTGATTGACGCCGCAGCGGGCCGTTTAAAAACGGGCTTTGTTTACATGGCCGCGATGGCTGAGGACAGCCCCTTTGGGAAAGCCGGTCGTCCCGGATGTGTATTGAATTTGTGCCGCGTCTACCGGAGAGGCGTCGGGTAATTTGGGATTTTCATTCGTGTGCTGAAATAATACATCGCGATTGTTGAGGTCAATAATTTTGCGGATTTCGCCCAAGTCCTTAATGGCCTCATGGCCGATATTGGCCATCGGATTGCCACGGAACTCGTCGACGAGGAAAAGAGCGACCGCGCCAGACTGTTCGAGCGCTTAGCGCAGTTCCTTTGCCTGGAACGCGGGGTTGGCGGTGACCAGTATGAGCCCCGTCAGGGCACAGGCACATTCCATCAACACCCATTCCGGGGAATTCGGCGACCAGACAACTATGTGTTCGCCGGGTTTGAACCGCGTCGAGAGTGCCAGCGCCAAAGTTTCACTTTCCGCGAGCAATGCGCTTTAGCTTCAGCGCCGTCCAAGCTCCCCATTCAGCTTCACTTCGACCAAGGCTTCTTGGCTTGGATATTTGGCTGCAATCTTTTGCAGCAAGCCCCCGACGGTGGTCTACCAAACGGGGTCGTCGGTTTGCGCGGGGAAGTGAGCTTCGGACAGGCGCTTTGATTATCCCTTTGTATCGGGTGTTTGACCTATTGTGACAGATGTCCGCCGGATGGCAATTGGGCTGGTTGCCTCTAAGGCGCGGGCTAGTTTCAGCATCAGATGAAATTCATTGGGAAGACTGAATATGACCGCGCCGCTCCTCTTTACGCCGTTGACGATCCGAGATGTGGAAATGAAGAACCGCGTTGTTGTGGCGCCGATGCACCAATATGCGGCGGAAAAGGGATTTCCGACCGATTGGCATCTGATGAATATCGGCCGGTTCGCAGCCGGTGGCGCTGGATTGGTTTTCGTTGAGTCGACGAAAGTTGATCGTCGCGGATGCGGTACCGTCGGCGATACCGGGCTTTGGGACGATAAGTTTATTCCGCATTTTAAACGATTGGCCGATTTCATCCGAGCGCACAACTCGGTCCCGGCCATCCAATTGGGGCATTCCGGGCGCAAGGCACGGCGGTTCCGTCCCTGGGAGGGCGGGGCACCACTGACCGAAGTGCCGGAAGGTTGCGACGATTGGGAAGCTTGGGAGCTGGTCGCGCCAAGCGGATTGCCTGGCGGCAGGAACGATCCGGACCCCCGCGCCTTGACCAATGCGGAAGTCAAAGACCTAGTGCAAATGTGGGGTGACGCTGCGCGGCGGGTCGATGAGGCCGGATTCGATATCCTCGAAATTCACGCCGCCCATGGCTATCTGATCCACCAGTTCCTCTCGCCGCACGCCAATGTCCGCAATGACGAATATGGCGGCTCTGAAATCAACCGGATGCGCTTCGCTATGGAAGTGACCGAGGCCGTGCGCGCCAATTGGCCCGACGGTAAGCCACTCTTCATGCGTCTTTCCGTGGAAGACAATGCAGGCTGGGGTCCGAATGAGAGCGTGGCCTTGGCGAAGCTTGTCGGCCCCATGGGGGTCGACGTGATCGATTGCAGCTCCGGCGGTATGATGGGCAGCCCCGTCGTCGGTGCGGATATGCGACCGGGATATAATTACCAAGTCCCCTATGCGGAGAAGCTCAAAGCGGAAAGCGGCGTCATGAGCATGGCAGTCGGCATGATCGTCCATGCGGATCAGGCGGAGGAGATTTTACAGAAAGGACAGGCGGACTTAGTCGCCTTGGCGCGGGAAATTCTATATAACCCGAATTGGCCGATGGATGCGGCGCGCAAACTGGGCGTGGAACGGGACTTCGAAAGCGTGCCGCCACAACAATCCTATTGGCTCTCCAAGCGCGCGAGTTCGATCCAAGATATGACGCCGTCGACCTATCAGGTTGGGATCGACGGGAAAGCGTAGCGGCCGTCTCGCTCTTTACTCCCGCAAGCGGACCGGAGATTCGCACGAGACTGAGTAAATTCGACCTGTCATTCCCGCCTTCGCGGGAATGACAAGGTTATCGGACTGAAATTGCGATTCCTCTCCTGCTTTCGGGAGAGGGTTGGCGTGAGGGTGGCCTACCTCGGCACGACGTATCCAACGTCCTCCCGGTCCCATGTGTCCGGTGTGATCCCGGCGTCGCGTAATCCTTGTTTTTGCAGCTTGCCCGTAGGCGTTTTATCCAATTCGCTGACATATTCGATATAGCGGGGAACCGCATAGCGCGGCATACGCTCGACACACCAATCCAGAATTGACGTTGGATCCACGCCATTTCCAACGGAAACAACACATGCTTTCACTTCTTCCTCGCCGCCGGCGTCCGCATCGCGCACACCGATGACGCAGCTTTCGGCGACGTCCGGGTGATTGTTGATGACTTGTTCGACCTCGAAGGCAGAGATGTTTTCGCCGCGCCGCCGGATGCAGTCCTTGATGCGATCGATGAAGAAAAGCCGCCCTTCCTTGTCGAACCGTCCCGCGTCACCAGTGTGGAACCAAAGGTTCCGCCAGGCTTCGACGGTGCGCTCCGGCATATTATAATAGCCTTGCATGAAGCAGGCGGGTTGGGTCGGTCGAACAACGATTTCGCCGACCTCGCCTTTTGGCATTTCCTCGTCAGTATCAGCGTCGACGATCTTCACTTCGAAGAAGTCGTCATCGATATGTCCGGCACAGCCCGCCATGATCGGGTCTTCGAGTCTGCCGTAAGCGGGTATATTGCATTCGGTCATGCCGTAAGCCTGCACCAGACGCAGGCCAAAACGTTCCTCAAATGGGGCTCCCCAATCTTCGCCAATCGGGACAGCGACCATGGAACGTAGATTGTGATCCTTGTCGTGGGGGCTCGGCGGTTGCCGGAAGATGAACTCCGGAATCACGCCGAGGCCATACGTTAAAGTTGCTTTGCAGGCGCGAATTTCATCGAGCCATGTGGTGGCGGAGAATCGGCGGATCACATGCGCGCTCGATCCATAGACCAGACAAGACGTAAGCTGCAACATCAGGCCCATCGCGTGGAAGAACGGCATGCAGATGAACATGCAATCTTCGGGTGTCATCTTCAGCGCCCGTCCCGCTCCGAAGCCGAATAGAATGCTGTGCGCATGAGGCATCAGGGTCCCTTTGGAGGGGCCTGTCGTGCCGGACGTGAACATGATCATGCAAATGTCGTGGGCCTCGGCCTCGACGACGTCTTCGGGCCGCGCTTGCGTCCCCAGCAGATCGACGAATGTAATAGCTCGGCTGCCCGTCAACGGTTCGCCGTTCCCCTCGATCGAGATGGTGGCCTCGATATTTAGTCCGTCGATGGAGATGGTGTCGAAAGCGGGTCGCAGTTCATCGCTGACGAAGGCAGCGCAAGGTTCTATATTGCGGATTTGATGCTCTAGAAAAGCGCCTTTTAATTCGGTGTTGATAGGCACGAAGATTGCCCCGCGTTTGTGGACAGCGACCATGGCTAGGAGAAACGCTTTGCTATTGTGCATCACGCCGACGACTCGGTCGCCGCGATCGACCCCTAGACCGGCAAGCGCGGACGCCAAAGCATTCGTTGCTGACTCAAACTCGGCGAAGGTCAGGATGTCGCCGTCGGAAAACGTGCAAAATATCCGGTCGCCGTACTGTTCCGCCCGGCGGCGCACGAACTCCAAATAAGTCCAGGATTGACGAGGGATACTTATCATTGCCGTAAATTCTCCCTAGATGATGCCCGCTTCCAATCCCGCGGCCATTGCCATGCCGAGCTCCTCGCAAGGCTCAATAAACCCATCCTGCCAATCGCCCCGCATGATCAAGGGCTCCTGTACAGCTTTCCAGCGAAGGCCTGTCACGATCGTCTCCACTCCGCGGCGCGTGCCGGTGCCATCATGCCCCGCACGTATATAAAGAGCATAGGGTGTCCCCTGCTTGGCTTCGAGGCAAGGGTAGTAAATTCGGTCAAAGAAATCCTTCAACGCACCGCTCATGTATCCGAGGTTTTCGGTTGTCCCGAGAATAATGCCGTGGGCCGCCATCACGTCGTCGGCGTCGGTATCGAACGGGCTTTTCGCAACAATATCGACGCCCTCGATATCGGGGTTGGTGGCGCCGTGCACCACTGAAGCCAACAGCCGAGCAGTGTTCGGTGAGGGTGCATGGGCGACGATGAGAAGTCTTTTGTCCGACATAACTGACGCGTATGGTCGACGAACATTTCCGCAAACGCAAGCGGCGCGCTTCAAGAAGGAATTTATCTGTCGATGAAGATTTATTCGGTCTTTACCCTCGCTTTTCTTTACGTGGTTTTGGGTTGTTTCGGTGTTTCGGCGGAACCGGTTCGTTTCGTTGTCGTCGGCGACTTACCGTATAGCGAAGATCAAGCGCGTGTGCTGGAGAGCGAAATTCGCCCGGCGATCGCGGCCGGGAATTTCCCTTTTGCCATTCATCTCGGTGACTTCAAGGCCGGCGGTGCTGATTGCACGGAAGACGGCCTCATTTCCGCCCACGACCGGATCATGAGCTTGATACCGGGTCGGGTTTTTTATACGCCGGGCGACAACGATTGGACGGATTGCGACCGCGACAAGCTGAGCAATCCGATATCGGAAATGAAGCGGCTCACTCGGTTGCGGGAAGTGTTCTTTACCGAACCGGTACCTGTGTCCAATGCGTGGCGATATGAGGCGCAGTCCGGGTATCCGGAGAATGCGACTTGGCGACACGACGGTATTCAATTCGCGACTCTTCATGTCGTTGGCACGAATAATGGGCGCCGGGAAATCGAGCTAGACGACAAATCGAAAGCACTCGATGCGGTCGATGCGCGCGATGCGGCCAACTCGAAATGGCTCCAGGCGGCTTTTGCAGCGGCATCTAAACCTGACGTAAAGGCGTTGGTCATCGCCATGCAGGCTGATATCAGCCGGGTAAATTGGACGCGAGATTGCAGCCGTAAGCATCGCTCTAAATGTGATGGGTTCGCGGCCTTGCGAGATGCCCTGATTTCGCAAAGCGCGGCACTGAGGAAACCGGTTCTTCTCATCCACGGCGACACCGGGCGATTGTGCGTCGACCATACATTTGGCGGCGAGCGGGCATCTAACCTTTGGCGTTTGAATTCCGCCGGGGATTGGGTCGTCGATGTAATCGTCGTCGAGGTTGATGCCGCGGTGATGAAAAAGCCGTTCGGCTTTCGACGCCTCTTGAAGGGAGCGGTGTTGCAGGCCGCTTGTTAGATCGTTTTTGTGGAGAGCGGAATTCATGGCGATATTGGTGACAGGTGGTACCGGTCTGATCGGATCAGAAGTGGTCGCACAACTGCTGGGGCGGGGCGAACAGGTTGTCGTTCTGTCGCGGAGCAGACGGGAAATTAATGGAGCGATCGTCGTCCAAGGAGACATTTGCGAAGGCGGCGCTGTTGAGGAAATAGTGCGTGAATGCGGTGCCGACCGGATCATTCATCTGGCAGCATTTCTCAGCGAAGATTGTGAGCGCGAGCCGGGCATCGCCACCGAAGTCAATGTGAACGGGACATTGAATTTGCTCAACGCAGCGGTGGCGTGTGGGGTTCGTCGTTTTGCCTTTGCCAGTAGTATCGCGCTCTATGGATCCGGTAATATCGTCTTCGCGGAAGATACACCACCCATCGGTCCTGTCTCATTGTATGGCCAGACGAAACAACTTGGCGAAGCACTCTGCGCGCGCTTTTGTGCTTTACACGGGCTCGATTACGTGGCGCTGCGTTACGGCGGTGTCTTCGGGCCTGGGGGAGAAGTTCGCGGCAGTGGGATGTCCGGCCTGCGGCACCTCCTGAAACAAACCATGTGGGGCCAAGACGTGACGCTCGACGGTGCGAGCGGCGACGAATGCTTTCAATACATATATGTGCAAGACGCGGCGGAGGCGACGATACGTGCGCTGGATCAGCAAGGTTTGACGCATCGGGCGTATAATATCGCGGGCTTGTTGGAGAATTATGTCAGCTTGAAGGAGTTCCACAGAGCGATCTGCCGAGCTGTCCCGGAGGCGGGGTCAGTTGAGTTTACCGGAGCATCCCACAGTGGATTGCGGGTATCCATCGATCGTATCCGCGAGGATATGGAATTTGAGCCGCGGTTGTCTGTGGAAGAGGGGATCTGGGATGAATATGCGCGCGGGCGCGTGTAACGCTACTCACGTGGATTTGGCGCGGGTGGGCATTAGCTCTATCGGAAAGATGGATTTTGACCGGCGGGAGACGAGAAGTGGCGACTAATTTTCAGTTCGGGATTGCGTTGCGGACCCAATATCCGATGGACGTGGATATCAGCGATAAATTCGCGGACTTAATGGAACTGGTGCGACTTGCCGATGCGTTAGGCTATGATTCGCTTACCAAGACATCCCATTACAGCACCGCGCCCTATCAGGCGTTCCAGCAATTTCCGATCCTGGCGCGGCTCTCGGCGGAAGCACCGAACATGCGGCTAAATGCGGGCATTATCCTCCTGTCGATGCATAAGCCACTCGATATCGCGGAGCAGCTGGCGACGATCGACGTCATGTGTGGCGGCAAACTCATCGTCGGCGCGGCGCTGGGCTATCGAGAGGTTGAACTCAAGGCGTTCGGGACGAATCGTAAGGAGCGGGTTAAACGATTTGAGGAAAACCTGATCGCCCTCAAGCGTCTATGGACGGAGGACGCGGTCGACATGGTCGGCTCGCATTTTGAATTGGACGGAGCGACTTGTCTCCCGAAACCCCTACAAAGGCCCCATCCGCCGATCTGGATCGGCGCCAACGCGGACCCGGCCATCGAACGAGCAGCGCATATGGGTGATTGCTGGTACATCAATCCGCATAATGCCATCTCGACCGTAATCCGGCAGATGGATGTGTACAAGCGGGCTCTTGATGCGGCGGGAAAGCCGTTTCCGGACGAGCTCCCAATGCGACGCGAAGTATTCGTCGCGCCCACAAAGGCCGAGGCCTTGCGGCTCTGTGGGCCTTATCTCGCGGG
Source organism: Alphaproteobacteria bacterium (assembly GCA_049601975.1). Classification (GTDB taxonomy): domain Bacteria; phylum Pseudomonadota; class Alphaproteobacteria; order UBA8366; family UBA8366; genus UBA6544. Next base: position 35,988 of record JBMYRC010000014.1, read on the forward strand.
CAAATACGAGAACTATACCGATTGGGGCCAAAGCGACGAATTGCCCGATGACGATTCTAAACTCGACCAAGCCTTCGGTGATTTGATCGGTGACCGTTTCCTATTGGGCTCTCCCGACGAGGTCGCGGAGCAGATTATCGATCTGCACCGGCAAGTCGGAACCAATCATCTGATCATGAGCATGGATTGGGCAGGCATGCCGAAAGAGGCGACGCTGGATTGCATGCGACTCTTCGCCGAAGAAGTCGCGCCGAAAGTCCGAAGCGGTCTCTGACCGGAACGGCTACGCCGCTTTCTTCTTCTCTCTTGTCTCGGTGCGGCGCTCTTTGATCGCGGTCATCTTTCCGCAGCGTTCGCATTTCTTATAGACCCGGACGTCTTCCGTCAGATTGGCTTCTTCATAAAAGAACCAAAGGTGGAGTCCCGTTGAGCAAAGCAAACTAAACATTCGACAATTCCCCTAAAGTCGCCCCCGTGAGAAAAATTATGACATTAATTTTCTCAATAAAAATAGAGGTTTAATGAGTTTTAGGAGAAACTTCTTCTCACCCGTACCATATATTGTGCCCCGTTATACGGGAATGCCTACAACGCAAATTTATCCAAACGCCATCTTCGCCATAGTGTCGAGACGTTGGCGGACGTCGTCGATGTTCTTCATTGGCACCAGATGGATAACTTGTTCGACCCCAAGGTCTTCGTATTGCGGGAATAGATCGGCCTTCGGCGCGATATTCGGCAACGTGTAAACTTTAATGTCTGACCGTTTGCGGCCTTGTTCGCCAAGCAAGGTGTCCAATAACGCTAACTTCTCGGGCAAATCTTCCGGCATCATACTGGCACCCATCCAGCCTTGCCCTTGCGTGGCGACGCGCCGCAATGCGGGTCTGCTCTCGCCTCCGAAGAAAATTGGCGGATGTGGTGTTTGCACCGGCTTCGGGTTCTGGGTGCATTCGGGCAAGGTATAAAATTCCCCCTGATAGCTTGGTTTCTCCATCGTCCAGAGCGCCTGCATGACACGGATATAATCGCTGGTGCGCGCCCCCCGGCGTTCAAACGGGACCTGTAGGGCGTCGAACTCCTCTCTTAGCCAACCGGCGCCGACGCCGAAATCGACACGCCCGCCCGAGAGAAAGTCGACATCCGTGATTTGTTTAGCGGTGTATACCGGATTGCGCTGCGGCACGAGGCAAATACTGGAGCCGAGCCGTACGCGATTTGTATTGGCGGCGACATAAGAAAGGACCGTCCAAGGCTCCATCATGCCGTGATCGAAACCTAATAGCTTGCCATGATCCGCATAGGGATATTGCGATTTATACTGATCGAAAAAGATGACGTGTTCCGGCGCCCAGATGGATGCGAAACCGCGTTCTTCGATGGCCTGCGCTGTTCCCGCGATCAGGTCGGGCGGTGTGATGGCCGAGCACGGCATGACGATTCCAACATCCATGTGTCTTCTCTCTCCAGTATGCGGTTGCCAAATGAATAATAGATCGCGGCACCATCCTGGCGATCAAGCGGAACGAATCATCTGAAGGTTTTGATATGAGCCATGGAGGGCGCAAGAGTTGTCGCAAAGATTGGCGAGGACATCCGATTGGCGAAAATCTATCGCGGACAAAGAACGCTCAAAGGGACCGAAGTGACGGTCGACGGACTGCCGTTGGACCCTCGTATAGATTTTCGCGCGATGTCGGAGGTCGGTTTCGAATGGGGGTATAACGGCGCTGGTCCGATGCAGTTCGCGTTGGCGATATTGGCCGATCATCACGTCGACAATGACGGCGTCGCATTGCGGGGTTTCAAATGCAATTGCGGACTCGTGATTGCCGAAATAGATCGCGATGAATGGACGATTGACGGCGCGCAGTTCGATGGTTCCTTGAATGATGTCACGGATGTGTCTTTAACTCTGGAACAGTTGATGAGCCAGCTAAAAAAGCCGAATTGATTACGGCGGAAAAGCTTTTCATACTTCACCTACTGGGTGTTTGAAAGACGATCATCTAATTGTTCGGAAATGGGAACCTTCTTGGACGAACCGCTCGATGCTGGCGTTGAGATTGCCCGGCAGGAAGAAGTTCTCGAGTAGGATGCGGTTCTTGAGGGTTTGATGCATCGTTAGGTTTTCCACTGAGTCTGAGTGTGTTAGGGCGCACCTCTGACATGACCCATGATGTTATCATTTAGCCATTCTGCGAGTTCAGCAGAGACATAACTGGCGCCAAATCTCAGGGCGACTTCCTTGTTACCAGACGGAATCTTTAGCGCCGTTCCGGGCTCTGAATTCTGCTGAACACGAGTTGGAGAAGCGGCGTTATCAGCTATGCGTTTCCTGACCATCTTTTTTGGTGCGTTGATCTTGGCGCCGTGCTGGCTGTTTTGCGACCGCGCTAGCCTCGCTCATTGTCCTGGTTTGAATCAATTCATGGGGACATCGCGGATACGCTGGCTTTGGTCTCGTCGGGAATGACAATGTTTTCCCCCTCCGCAATCTTCTTGGTGAATGACATCTGTGCTGGTGTTGCCAGCCTGGAACCCGCCGTTCCAGTCGCCTCGCCGTCAGCTTTCTCGGACACGTATTGGTTGAGGAATATCTGGCAGATAGATCCTGATTTGGTATAGTCCGGCGGCGGCTTGATTCCCTTCTGCCGGGCGATGCTGTCAGCAAAGTGTTTCATTGCAGGTGTTGGTGGACGCCCTCCAGCGTGGGTGCCACTTGCGGTAATAAGCAAGGGTGATCCATCGACAACGGCGCCTTCTTTTTGCTTGCCAATAATGTGTTAGGCGACAAATCACACGGCGTCGATTGCGCCAATCATTTCCTGCTTGCCGATGGCGACTCGTCCAGCAGGCATTCGAGTTGCGCCGTCGCTCCTAGGTCAACAAGCGTCGGATCGGCTTTTTTGAGGAAGCCGAACAGCGACAGGCCGGTTTCGGTTGGGATGATGTTCTTTCTCTGAGTAACCAAGAAAGACTGTTTTTTCAATCCGCCGATGATTTCGGCTCGGGTTGCCGGTGTACCGATGCCTTTGGCTTGCTTTAGGTGTTCTCGCAGAACTTCGTCGTCAACAAAGCGCCAGTCATTCTGCATCGCCTCGATCAGGGTGCCTTTGTTGTAACGCGGTGGTGGGCGGCGTTCGGCGAGGGATAGAACTCAGCCCGCAAGGCGGCTCAAGTTGTCGACCCAATCGGCGTCTTCCGCGGGCTTGTCCCAGCGGATGCGGTGAATGCGCGGAAATCGCATGGCGAGGCCGGATTTGTGCCGGCTTGAGGGGTGGATAGAATCGAACGCCACTTCGAAGACCAGACCCGGTTCGACGGCGCGAACGGGCCCGAAACGCTCCGTTGCATGGGCGCGGACCCAGCGGTCGATTGCGATCAACTCGTTATTAGTGAAGCCGAAATAGGCCTTGCCCACGGGCACGAGTTCGGCCCTGCCATCCTCGGCATCGCGCCAGCAGCCGAAGGTATAATCGGAATAGAAGGACGAGCGTCTGCCGTGACCGCGCTGGGCGTACATCAAAACGCAATCGACCAGCATCGGATCGCGCTTCCACTTGAACCAGGGACCTTTGGAGCGGCCTGCGAGATAGGCGCTGTCCCATCGTTTCAGCATCAGTCCTTCGATGCCGTCGGTGCGGGCATTGGCGCGGAGCTCCGCGAGCGCTTCCCAGGTGTCGAATTCGATCAACGGGGAAAGGTCGATCCTGGACGGACGATTGACGGCATGCCAGCCTTCGAGACGCTTGCGGCGAGCCATCAGGTGGTGCGGCCGGAGGTCTTCCCCGGCTTCGAACAGGATATCATAGAGGCGCAGATGTGCGGGGAATTCCGCGAGCATCTTCTTCGTCACGATCTTCCGGCCGAGGCGTTTCTGCAGATCGTTGAAGGGGGCCACAATGCCGTCCCGGGCAACCAACAATTCGCCGTCGATCACCGCGTCGAATTCGGCGCCGGACAGAACATCCGGAAAGGCGCGGCCGATGTCGTCGCCGGCGCGGGAGTAAAGCCGTCGCTCGTCGCCTCTGGCGACCAGCAGCACTCGAATGCCGTCCCATTTCCATTCCGCGGCGAAGGCGGCGGGGTCGAGGCTAGAGAGATCAGCTTCGTCAAGCGGGTTGGCGAGCATCGGCGGGCGAAACGCCAATCTGTCGTCAATCTGCGGCGGCGGCGCCTTATTTTCCAGCCAGGCGAATAATGACTCGTAGGGTGGTGTTAGACCGAACCAAAGTTCCTCAATCTCGGCGAGAAGTTTGTCCCCGAAATCGGCCAGTGCCGTCTTTGCGAGCCGCGCCGAAACGCCGACCCGAAGACCGCCCATCAGGAGCTTGAGGAGCGCAAAGCGCTGCGAGATGGGCATCTCGTCGAGCCAGCCTTCGATCAATAGGGGTACGTCATTCCGGCCCGCGTTCCGCAGTTCCAAGACGACGCGCGAGAGGCGAAACGCCTTGTCGGATTCCTGTCCGCCTGGCCAAAGCAGCGAGACCGTCTCCGCCAGATCGCCGACATAGTCGTAGGACAGGGCAAAAAGCGTTGGGTCCACCCGCGCCTCGGTCAGGCCGCGCACCATCGTCGCCTTGGCGCCCGGCAAATCGACGGTGCCGGCGAGGATCGCAAGCGCCCAGCCGCGATCCGGGTCCGGCGACCGGGCGAAGTAATCTGCCAACAGCCGTAGTTTGCCGTTGCGCTGCGGGGTATGGATGAGGTTGTCGAGGAGTTCGGCAAAGGCCTTCATTCGTCCTCGTCCTCGTAGCCCACCAGCGACAGCGCCCGCGCCTTGATGCCGCGCGTCTCCGCATAGTGGACAAGGGCCTCCTCGCGGCCATGGGTCACCCAAATCTCTTCCGCTTCGACCGCCTCAATCGTCGTCGTCAATTCGTCCCAATCCGCATGATCCGACAGAATGAGCGGCAGCTCGACGCCGCGCTGGTAGGCGCGTTGGCGGATGCGCATCCAACCGGACGCGAACGCCATCATTGGATCAGTGAAACCGCGCGACCACTTGTCTTTGGAGGCATTTGGGGGTGCCAAGACGATTTCGCCTAAAAGCCCGCTCTTATTCTGCGGGGTTACAGGCGCCAGCGTGCCGAGACGGATGCCAAACTCTTCGTATAGCTCAGAGATGCTCTCCAAGGCTCCATGGATGTAAAGTGGCCGGTCGTATCCGGCTTCCCGAAGTAGCGCCATCACCCGTTGCGCCTTGCCCAACGCATAGACGCCGACGAGATGGGTTCGGTCGGGGTTGCGCGCGACGGAGGCCAGTAGTTTGGCGATTTCGCCCCCGTCGTCGGGATGGCGAAAGACCGGGAGGGCGAAGGTGGCTTCGGTGATGAATAGGTCGCAAGGCACAACTTCGAAGCCGTCGCAGGTAGGGTCGGGGCGGCATTTGTAGTCGCCGGAGACGACGACGCGCGCGCCGCGATGCTCCATCACGACCTGAGCGCTACCGAGGACGTGGCCTGCGGGCGCCAGCCAAACATCGACCTCGCCGAGCCGCAGGCGTTCCCAGTACCGCAATGGCTGGTGGTAGCGGCCCGCGCCCGTGCCGAGCCGCGCTGAAGCGATGGCGAGCGTTTCCTGAGTCGCGAGCACGGCGCCGTGACCCGGCCGGGCATGGTCGCCGTGGCCGTGCGTCACCACTGCTCGCTCGACGCCCGAATGCGGATCAATGTGGAAATCGCCCGGCACGCAATAGAGGCCTTTCGGCGTTACCTTGAGCCAAGATTTGGGTTTTGGCATCTTGCTTGTTCCTAATTTGTTCGTATTGTGGTGAGCTAATCACTCGAAAGCAAGACGGCAATAACAGGATGGCGGAGATCTTGGAAATAGAAGGGATGGAAAGAAAGCTGCCCACCCCGTTTTCCGAATGGTTCGCAGGCCGAGGGTGGCACCCGCACGCGCACCAGTTGGATATGTTGGCCGCGGCGCGGAACGGGGCGCACGCGTTGCTCATCGCGCCCACCGGCGGCGGCAAGACGCTCGCTGGGTTCCTGCACTCGCTCCTAGATTTGGCCGAAAACGGGGCCGAGGGCCTACATACGCTCTACGTATCCCCGCTGAAGGCGCTGGCGGTCGATGTGAAGCGCAACTTGACGATCCCGATCTCGGAAATGGGCCTTCCGATCCGGGTCGAAACACGTACCGGAGACACACCTCAGCACAAGCGCCAGCGCCAGCGCTTAGATCCGCCGCATATGTTACTGACCACACCAGAATCTCTGGCGCTGCTGCTCAGCTATCCGGATGCGGCGCGGTATTTCCGGAATTTGCGCACGGTGGTAGTGGACGAAATTCACGCCATGGCAGACAACAAGCGGGGCGAGCAGCTGGCGCTGTGCCTGTCGCGTCTTCACTCCCTGGCGCCGCAATGCCGCCGGGTTGGGCTGTCGGCGACGGTGGCCTGGCCCGAGGTGCTGAAGGCCTGGTTGGCGCCGGGCGCCGATCCCAACGCAGTGCGCCTCATCGAAGGGCTAGGCGGTGCCGAAGGGCGGGTCTCCATTCTCACCACAAAGGCGGAAATGCCGTGGTCCGGCCATTCCGGCGTTCACGCGCTGAGCGAAGTCTACGAGGAATTGAAGCGCGCCCGGAACACCATCGTCTTCGTCAACACGCGCGGCCTTTCAGAGATCGTATTCCAGGAGCTTTGGCGCCTGAATGTCGAAAACCTGCCGATCGCCTTACACCACGGCAGTCTGTCGCGCGAGAACCGCCGCAAGGTTGAAGCCGCGATGGCGGCGGGCAAACTGCGGGCGGTGGTCGCCACTTCCTCACTTGACCTCGGAATCGACTGGGCGGTGGTCGACCTGGTGATCCAGATGGGGGCGCCAAAGGGTGTGAGCCGCCTTATCCAGCGCATGGGACGCTCGGGACATCGCTTGGATACACCGAGCCGGGCGATCCTGGTGCCGGGAAACCGGTTCGAGGTTCTGGAATGCCGTGCCGCTTTAGAGGCGGTCTATGCGCAGTCGCTTGACGGTGACCCGCCCGGGGAGGGTGGGCTCGATATTCTGGCGCAGCACATCATGATCGTCGCCTGTTCAGGACCCTTTCACCCGGACGCGCTTTATGCCGAAATTCGCGCTGCCGCACCTTACGCGCGCCTGTCGCGCCGGGACTTCGATGACGTCCTCGCCTTTGTAGATCATGGTGGCTATGCGCTGCGGACATACGAGCGCTGGCGGCGGCTGCATCTTTTGGAAGACGGCCGCTACCGTACCCGCTCACGCCGCGTCGTGCAGCGCTTGCGCATGAACATCGGCAGCATCGTTGAGGCGGAGACGCTGAAGGTGCGACTGGGCCGCGGGCGTATCCTCGGCGAGGTCGAAGAATATTTTGCGATGGGCTTGGAGATCGGAGATTCTTTTATCTTCGCGGGCCGCATACTGCGCTTCGAGGGAATTCGCGAGCAGACCGTGATTGCCAGCCAGGCACCGGGGAAGGAGCCGAAGGTTCCGGCTTTCGTCGGCGGCCGATTGCCGCTGACGACGCATTTGGCGGACCGGGTCCGTGCCATGCTAGCCGACCCGTCATGCTGGGGCGAGCTGCCGGATCAGGTTCAGGATTGGTTGCGCCTGCAACGCTTTCGATCGGAACTGCCGGGCGCGGACCAATTGTTGGTCGAAAGTTTCCAGCGCGGCCAGCGGGAGTTTCTGGTGGCCTATTGTTTCGAAGGTCGGAACGCTCACCAGACCTTGGGCATGCTCCTGACCCGTCGCATGGAGCGTGGCGGCTATGCGCCTTTGGGTTTTGTCGCCACCGACTATGTCATAGCGGTCTGGGGATTGAACCAAGTGACCGATGTCGAGGCGTTATTCGACGAGGACATGCTTGGCGACGACCTTGAGGCCTGGATGGATGAATCCTCGATGTTGAAGCGAACCTTTCGGAACGTGGCGGTGATCGCCGGACTGATCGAACGGAACTATCCGGGCAAGAAGAAAACGGGGCGCCAGGTGACCTTCAGTTCGGATCTGATCTACGACACATTACGCCAGCACGAGCCGGACCATATTCTGCTGCGCGCGACAAGACGCGATGCGGCGAAAGGCCTAACGGATATCCGCCGCCTCGGCGACATGCTGCGGCGCGCCAAGGGGCGAATCCGCTACCGTCGGCTCGAAAGGGTCTCTCCTTTGGCGGTGCCGGTGTTGCTGGAGATTGGCAAGGAACACGTCGATGGTTCGGCGGACGATCAGCTGCTGGGAGAAGCTGCGGCCGACCTGATTGCGGAGGCGACGGGCAGGCCATGAAGGAGACGCTAGATTTTTCCTTCTGCGACCAAGACCTCGTGGCGAGCGCCGGCGGTGCCCTCTACTGGCCCGCCCGCGGTATGCTCGTCGTCGCCGACCTGCATTTCGAGAAGGGGTCGGCCTTTGGAACCAAAGGCGCGTTCCTGCCGCCCTATGACAGCCGCAGCACGCTGCAACGTCTCGCTACGCTGATCCGGCGGTTCGAGCCTCGAACCGTAATTTGCCTTGGTGACAGCTTTCACGATGGGACTGCAGGCGACCGGATGGCGGCGGCCGACTTTGAGTTACTGGCGGGTCTGACCGGGTCGCGGGAATGGGTCTGGATTGTCGGTAATCACGACCCGGTTCTGCCGGCCGGATTGGGGGGGACGGTTGAGAGCGTGCTCGATTTGGGCCCGTTTCATTTTCGCCATGAGGCGGCGGTTGGGATCGCTGTCGGCGAGATTTCCGGGCATTTTCATCCGAAGGCCCGAGTGAAGTCCCGCGGCCGCACGCTGTCCTGCCGCTGTTTTGCCACCGACGGGCGTCGCCTGATCCTGCCAGCTTTCGGCGCCTATACCGGCGGCCTCAACGTGCTAGATGCGGAACTGGCGCCGATCCTCGGTCGGAACCTCACCGTCTATGCTCTGCGCCGCGATGTGATTCATGCGCTCGGCCGCCGTTCCTTGGCGGCTGAGCCTGGGGCGCGACGGCCGTGTCAGAGTATGCATTGTTAGCAAGGTCTGATTTCAGTCCATGTTCAATT
>JBMYRC010000015.1:0-44832 GCA_049601975.1 Alphaproteobacteria bacterium
TCACCTAATTTCGATCGCTCCGCCACGCCGAACCCGACAACTGAAGCGACTCCGGCGACAATCGCGACGATAGACCAAACTGAAGACGATGGATTTGCAAAGGATGCAATACGGCCCAGCCCCAAGACAAACAGCCCGGCGGATATTCCGCCGCAAAATGCAACCATGGACGCACGGATCATCAAACCAGGGCTCACTTTAGAAATTCGACCAACTTGAGTGTGGTGTTTTTACCGGACCGAACAAGGTATCCTACCAGAAATAATAGCGCTACCGGGTCATTGACAGACCGCATTACTGACCCTATTGTCTCGCGCCGTTGGTAATCGGTGATTGGCCGGAGGATATTATGCGCGTTGCAAGTTCATTGAAGACCTTGAAAAAACGTCACAAGGATTGCCGTGTGGTTCGCCGCAAGGGCCGCGTCTATGTGATCAACAAGACCAACCCTCGTTTCAAGGCACGCCAAGGCTAACTTTTATCTGCCTTGGCATTGGGAACCGCGTCTTTTGGCGCGGTTTTTTGCTGGTTTTTAGCCAATCGCATCTTCGGCCTTAAGCCGCGCGATCTCAACCTCGTCATAGCCTGCCTCACGCAGGATCTCGTCGGTGTGCTGGCCCAGCGCTGGCGCCATGACGGGATCGGCCTTTTCCACACCATCGATGAAGATCGGCGTATCCACGACCAAATCCGCCCCTCCGCGCGGATCGCTGTTCGCCCGCAACGCACCCCCCGCTAGCATTTGCTCATCATTCAGCACGTCGGTGATCGGATGGGTTTCACCAAACGTAAAACCGCCTTCGTTCAACTTCGCTCGAACTTCCTCCGCCGTCAGGCGGCCAAAGGCGATATCCAGCTCGACGATTAACGCCTTAGCATTATCGGTGCGGGACTCCGCCGTCGCGAAGCGAGGATCGTCGTTGATTTCGGGTCGCCCCAGGATCGCGGCCAATTCCGGAAAGCGAGCCTGTCCGGTAATCATGATCAAATGGAACCAGCGGCCATCCTTTGATTGATAAAAATTGTTCACGGCGCTCATCGCGTTCTCGCGCGCCGGACGATGGGCGACCTCACCTCCCGACAACACCGCCTGGATCGACAGCGCATTCCCCCAGGCACCGTTTGCCATCAGCGAAGTCGACGCCATACCACCTTTCCCGGTCATGGTTCGTCGGTAGAGCGCCAGCATGATCCCGCCGAACAGGGACACCGCCGTCGGATGATCACCCATGCCCGGTAGTGAGCGCGCCGGAGGCGATTCCGGCGATGGTTTAATGAGGTCCATCATGCCGGAGCGCGCCCAGAGCGCCGTCGAGTCGAATCCGGTACGGTCAGATTCCGGACCCGTCTCACCATATGCCGACACCGACGCGTAGATCAGTCGGTCGTTCAGTCGCGCGATATCCTGATAGCGGATACCCAAACGCTCACGTGGGCCGAACGGCATATTGGTGATGAAGACATCCGCCGTCTCGCACAGGCGATAGAGGACAGCACGGCCCTCTTCGGTTTTCAGATTGAGGGCGATGCCCTTCTTGTTCCGATTGTCGACAAACCACTCGTGGTGCGCGGGGCTTTGTCCATATCCGGGACCGCGCAGGCTATAACGCAAAGGATCGCCGGTCCCGATGGGTTCGACCTTGATCACCTCGGCGCCGAAATCCGCCATCACCGTTCCGGCCGCTGGTGCGGCAATGAAACTGGCGACGTCCAGCACCTTAATTCCGTCGAGAATTCCCTCACCCATCGCCACACTCCTACTCGTAAAATGCCCCCCGGAATAGGTAACCGACACGGTTGGATTGGCAAGGCTCTATAGGATGGCGCCCGCCGACCGCAACTCGGCCAGTCCTTCGTCGTCATAGCCAATCGCCCGTAACACGTCCTCCGTATGTTCACCCAATTCGGGCGGCATGGCAGGTGCGACCTTCTCGCTATCCTCGACCCAGATCGGCGTGTCGACCACATAGTCAGCCCCAGCGGCCGGATCATCGATCGAGCGCAGCACGCGGCCTTCCAGCATCTGCCGGTCGTTTGGAATATCGTCGATCTTGCGAACATCCCCAAAGGTGAAGCGGTTCTCGTCCAAAAGTTGGACCCATTCCGCAAAATCACGCTCGGCAAACGCCGCTTCCATGATCAAGATTAAGGCGGCGCTATTCGCGATGCGGCCTTCTTGGCTATCGAAGCGCGGGTCAGACCCGAGCTCTGGCCTCGCGATAAGATCAGCGAATTCCGGCCAACGGTGCAGGTTGGTATTGAAGACGATGTGAATCCAGCGCCCATCCCGGGTTTGGTAGAGGTTGTGCAGCGGATTACCGGCGTTCTCGCGCGGCGGACGGCAAACCACTTGACCGCCGCAGAGCATCGCTTGGGTCAGCAACCCATTCCACCAGACGCCGTTGGCCATCAACGACGTGGAAACATGCCCGCCCTTACCGGTGCGTTCGCGGCGGAACAATCCCGTCATGATCGCCGCATATAGCGACATCGCAGTCGGGTGATCTCCCATGCCCGGCAAGGAACGTGCGGGCGGTGAGGCCGGTCCTGGCTTCACCAAATCCATCAATCCGGTACGCGCCCAAAGCGCCGTCGAATCGAAACCCGGCCGTCCCGCTTCCGGGCCATTTTCGCCATAGGCGGAGATCGAGGCATAGACGATGCGTTCGTTAATCGCACGAATATCGTCATAGGAAATGTTCAAACGCTCACGGGTCGGTATGGGCATGTTCGTGACGAAGACATCCGCCCCTTCGATCAACCGATTAAAGGCGACACGCCCAGCCTCAGTTTTGATGTCGAGGGCGACGCCCTTCTTGTTTCGGTTGTCGACGATATAGCCGTAGGGGTATTCGGATTTAGGTGCGTCGCTGCCGCGCAGATGTCCGCCACGATAGGGATCGGGCCGTCCGGGGGGCTCGATCTTGATCACATCCGCGCCGAAATCCGCCAAGACAACGGTCGACGCCGGCCCCGCGATATATGTCGCTAGTTCGACAACCTTAATACCTTCGAGAATACGTTCGCCCATTTGGCCCTCCGTGAAACCACTCTTCGAACAGGTATTTCCGATGGTCGGAGCGGCAAGCGGCGCTATTCAGGTACGCGCCGCCAGATCGGCGACATCATCAGCCAAGTGAAGCTGATCGCGTAAATCACGGCGATCGCGAGATGCATGGCTTCCGGCGAGAAAACCCCGAGTAAGATCCCAGTGCCGAGCGGCCCCGCCGCCGCGCCGATATCGCGCCAGGTTTGATTTCGCGCCAAGGGCTGCAACACCCCCGCCGTTGCGAAGTGAGCGACCGCGGCGGGGAACAGGGTGCCGAGTGCCCCCCGCGCTATGACAATCAGGATCGAACCCGTCACCAACCATCCCATACCGACCAACACGAAGCCCGCCACAACAAAGATCGACGACGCGATCAACGGACGTCGCACGCCGAACTTGTCGGCGATAGCCCCTGATGCGGGTGCGGCCACCATTTCCGCAATCCGCCGGGCCGCCAGAATCAATCCACCGGAAACCATTGCGAGTTCAACCGAGGTTTGCTGCGCAAACATGATCACAATGGTGAGTGTAAAGACGCCGTCGATGCCCGCCCCCATCCAGAAAATTAGAAGGTCGAAGCGATCCGGTTTCGGGAACATGCTGGGTCGGGCCGACGGCGCCACGCAGGGGCCATCATTCAACTTCGACGGCAATAGAAACGCCATCGGCAAGGTTATGAGTGCACCGACAGCCAAATACAGAAACACGTCTCGAGGCCCGACAACGCCCGCAAGCCACGTGCCGACGGTCAATGCCAGAAGTGGCCCGACCTGCTCTATGGCGCGGCTCACGCCGACCCGTGTGCCGGTCTTCGCGCGATCCCGCGCAGCATAGGCCAAGGTGACGAGCAGCAGCCCGGCATAAGACAAACCCCAAACGACACGTGAGCCCAACAATAGCCAGCCTCCGTGAAGGAACCCGTATCCTGCCGTTGAAAGAATAGCCGTGCAGCACGCCAGAATGCAGAGGTTCTTCAGCCCGATCCGTTCGCCCAATTGCGCGACAAATCCGTAAGTAAAAGTGCGAATGATCCGATTGGCCGCCAACAACACACCGACCCAAGCGAGGCTAATGCCGAACAGGTCCGCATTGACCGGCAAGACAATATAGATCAACGCATCGCCGAAAAGCGAGAGCGAGAGCGCCCAGGAGGACAGCCATAGACTGCGCCAACTAGTATCGGGTTTATTTTGCTCTGTTTCGCCGGAAGTGGTCATGCTCGGCTACGAAGTGACACAATCCTGCAACAATCGGCCAGCCGCCGACAAATGACCAGCCTGGAACGACTTCAGCCCTCGCTCCGACGCCACGTTGGAGATGCCATTAACAATAACAAAGTGACGGCGCATATCGCGGCAAGCACCAGATGCATAACCTCGGGTGTCACGACGCCTATCAGTAATCCGGCACCGATGGGACCGACCGCAGCGCCGACATCTCGCCACGTTTGATTTCGCGCCAACAGTTGCATGACACCCGAAGTCGAGAAATGTGCCACCGCGGCCGGAAACAATGCGGCTAGAGCGCCTCGAGACACAATTATGGCGCTCGCGCCGAACGCGAACCAACCCAATCCGATCATCAGAAATCCGGCGATCAAAAGAGCCGACATGGCAACGAGCGGAGTTCGCACACCCACCCGATCCGCGATCATACCCGCCAATGGTGCTGCGACGATCCCTGCGATGTGCCGCCCCGCCAACAACGCACCACCCGAAATCATGGCCACCTCTAAGGAGGTTTGCCGCGCCAGCATAATCGTCATCGTCATGACGAAAATGCCATCCGCGCCGACGCCAATCCAGAAGATCAACATATCCAAACGATCCGGTTTCGGCAGCATCGCCGGTCGGGTTGCCGGCGGCTTCGCAGCTCCTTGCAGACGGACCGGCAGCATAAAAGCCATCGGCAACGCGACAAGCGATAGAAGTCCACAAATCAGAAATACATCCTGCGGCCCGACAACGCCGGCGAGCCACGCCCCTCCCGTGAGCGCCAGAACGGGGCCAAGTTGCGTCACCGCCCGGCTGGAGCCAACACGCGTTCCCGTTTTGGCACGATCACTCGCCGCATAACCCAAGGTGACGAGCAGCAAGGCGGCATAGGACATCCCCCACAATAGCCGCCCGCCAAGTAACGGCGCCCACCCCTGGAACACGCCGTAGCTCACGGTCGAGAGGACCGAGGTGATACAAGCGATGATACAAAGATTACGGAGCCCGACACGTTGGCCGAAATATGCCACGAAGCCGTAGGTAAAGGTGCGGATGACACGGTTTGCAGCTAGCAGAATGCCGACCCAAAAAAGACTAACGCCGAAGGCTTCCGCATTCACCGGTAAGACGACGTAAATCAGGGAATCGCCAAGAAGTGCGAGCGACAATGCGCCCGACGACAGCCAAAGGCTCCGCCAGCTCTGATCCTGCTTTTCTTCTTCGGCCTCGGCCATGCGCCGTCTCATCTGTAGGGATGGACAGAGCTAGAGGAATTACATCCCTATAGCCAGCAGGTGGTGTCCGTTACTCCGCGGCCGGATCGAGCTTTTCCAGCCTTGGCGTATCGTCGGGCTTATAGTCAAGTTGCGGTGTCTCGGGCACCTGGCAGCCGACCGGACAACAGCGACCCGGTTGCTTGGAGACGCGCTTGCCATCTTCCGCCAAGACGTCACGGTCGAGCAGTTTTTCGACCAGCTGAACCCGCTCTTCAATCGGATAATAGCGATAGATTTCGCGCTTCATCGCGGCCGGTGAACCACCGCCGTGCAAACTGATGACGGACATCCACGATCCCGTCTTCGATGCGGTCAGGTCTTCCATGAACCGGGCGACTTCTGCGCGGTGGCCATGCGGGATGTCCGCGCGGGCCTGCAGCATTGTGGAGAGATCGCCTGCCGTTTCCGGATTGTGATCTTCATCGGGCCCCGGTAACGCCACGATCAAACCACCGGAGACTTCATGCGCGATCCGATGCATGTCGTAGATTTGCGTGGCCATCATCAGCTTGCCGACGTTGGCGAAGACACCGTCCGGCTGAAAGCTACCCGCCGGGTCCGCAAAGCCGTAGACAGAGGCCGCAACACCACAGGCGTAGAAGCCTTCGACGATCTTAATCAGCTCAACCATACTATCGCGCAGATGCGGCGTGGCTTCGACGGAAAGACCGTTGGCCTCGCTCATCATTACACCTCCACCGATCAGCAAGTCGCCGAACCCAGCCCGCGCGCCGATGCAGCTGTGCCGGTGATGGGTCGCGTAGGTCGAGGTCAGGAATTGCGAATGTTCCCACTCGCCCGCCATAAATACCCGGTCCCAAGGCACGAACACGTCGTCGAAGATCGCAACACCTGTCGCTTGCCCGTATTTTGCACTGAACTTAGCCGAGGCATCATCGTGACGGCCGGCCGGGCGCGAGACGATGGTGATGCCCTCCGTATCGACCGGGATGGCGCAGCAGATCGCGAATTCGGCGTCCGCTTCCGTCATATTGCGGCCCGGCATGACGAGATATTCATGGACGTACGGCGCTGCCGTGATGATCGCCTTGGCACCCCGTATGATCACGCCATCGGCACGACGTTCCTTAATATGCACATAGGAATCTGGATTCGGTTGGTCAGCCGGCCGAAGCTTCCGGTCGCCTTTGCCATCGGTCATCGCAACACCGAGCGTCAGATCCTCGTCCTGGGTCTTATGCAGATAGTTAAGGAAACGTTGGTGTGTCTCGGTGCCCTTATCCTCGTCGATCCGATATGTCGCCTGATAGATCGCATTCAGCGCATCGTGGGTGAGATACCGCTGCGCACAGCCGACTTCGCGGCACAGCAGACGCACCGCCTCGAGCTTGTTGATCAAGTCCTGGGGCGTGCGGCAGATATGCAGCATCCGATTAACGTCCTGCCCGGTAGTGTGCTGCTCGGCCACCATCAGAGGACGGTAGTCCTCCTCCAAGGCAAAATCATAGGTGACGCCGATAGCATCGACACCGGGGCGGAACCGAGGTTCGTCCGCCACACTCTCAATCCGGTCACCGTCACAAAAGACGCGCGGATTATAGCGGCGCAAGGATTCCCGAAAATCATCAGATGTCATGAACATGGCAATAGTTCTCCCCCTTAGGCGACGAGCGCGTCGGCCAAGGTATTCAGATTATCGTGGGTCTCAAGGCTCATCACCGCCGCCTTTACCGCTTCAGCCTTCTCTTGACTGACTGTGCGGGTGGCATTGGCAAAAAACTTCGCTTCGAGATCTCCCTGTGTAACCGGATTATCGGCGGAACCACGATTGATGCCCTCGCGGTGCGACAGTGTGCGTCCGTCCGTGGTCTCGATCACCACCTCGCCCGAATAATACTTCGGATAGGCGGAATCGGGATCGATCTCGTAACCGGACTTCGAGCAAAGGTCGAGGATCGTCGGATCGCGCAGCGCGTCGTCCTCCAACTCGTCGAGAGTGAATTGCCCCCGCGTCATGCTGGCAGACATGATGTAGTGCACGCTGAACTGTGCGTCATAGGCGTTCTGCGGATGCATCTTATTGGCTTCCGGTTCACACACCACATTCGATTGATCCTCGTGAATGCGCGCCGTCATGGATTTGACGTCCGCCGGGCTCAATCCGTGTTTCTCCCTCAACGCCAAGGTCGCGTCCGCAAAAGCGTGATTGAAGTGGCAGGCCGGATAGGGCTTGAAGGCGATCTCCATCAGGCTCCACTCCTCGCCGATTCCATCCGTCATGACACGCGGGTCAGCCATCGCCGGATCGCGCATATAAAGATTGAACAGACCGTAGCGCCCTTCATACGGTTTGCGCGGACCAAAATACCCGTGCTTCGCCATCATCGCCGCCGTTTGGCCGCATACGCTGGCCCAAGCCGGGTGGTTGCGTTTCGTCCAGGCGCCATCATCCAGAAATTCAAGGCTGGCAGCGGCTTGCGACAGCACGATGCCTTGCGCGTCGAGCAATTGATCGCCCTTGAGGCCATAGAGATAGCTGGCCCCGATGGCGGATCCGAAAGCGCCGACGACACCGGTGGGATGGAATCCCCGTTGATGGAACCCGCCATTGGCGGCAGCGCCAATCCGGCTGGCGGCTTCCGAGGCAATCAGGAAAGCACCCAACGCCTGGCGCCCGCTGGCCCCGGTCGCGAGCCCCGCCGACAGCATGGTCGGCACAGCGCTGGCAGATGTGTGAACGACGGCCCCACTATGCGTATCGTCATAATCGAGCCCATGAATGAGCGTGCCATTGAGATGCGCCGCGTCCCGTTGCGTGAGGCGCAAATCCATACCGATAATCGGATAGTCACCGTTTCCACCGATCTCCTGCAGCGCCGACGCTAGGCGTTTGGCAAAACCGAAGCCGACTGACGCGAATCCGATCCCGAGCGCATCCAAGATATTGAGTTTGGCGCGGGCAATCACTTCCGCCGGCACGCGATCCAAATCGAACCCTTCGACAAAACCTGCCATGGATTGGGATAAGGTGCCCGTCCCAGAGACTGACACAGTTGATACGTCATTCATGATTATTTCCCACCATCAGAATCTTTCTGAACATGATCTTTGATAGAGACAACTCTCTTCGCTGACATTCCCGCGAAGGCGAAGGATAACTTAGACTATTTGCATTTTCAAAGTCGGTCACGCCGCCTCGGCACGCGCGATTGCTTCCGCCACATCGACGATCCGTTGTGCCTTATCGACGATGGGATAATCGACGAAATAGCCGTCGATCTGAATTGATGCCGACCCCGCAGTTTCGGCTTCGGCAAATGCATCAATGACCTTGTGTGCGAAAGCAAGTTGTTCTGCCGTCGGTGTGAACGCGCCATTGGCGACCGGCACCTGATCCGGATGGATGCAGAGTTTCCCCTGAAACCCAAGATTGCGCACCAGATTGCAAGATTCCAAAAAACTATCGTGCTCACGGATGTGGATGAAGACCGTATCGATGGGCGGTTCTAATTCACCGACACGCGACGCGACGACCATTTCGGCCCGCATACTGGCAAGTTCGGTCTCCGCCAAGGACCACTCCATACCAAGATCCTTGGTATAATCACCCGCACCAAAGGACAGGCGTTTAATTCGCGTCCCAGCGCGGGCGATGTCACGCGCCGCGTCTTGACCTTTCGCAGTTTCGATAATCGGGATGATATCGATCGAGCCGACTTCCATTCCACGCTCACGCTCGAGATTACCGACCAACCAATCGACCGAGCGCAGATCATCGACGCTTTCCAGCTTCGGCAAGACGATTCCGTCAAGCCAAGGCCCGACAATTTCACAAATATCGCCGTAGCAGAATTCCGTGTCGTAGGCGTTCACCCGTACATAGCCGCGACAACGGCGCGGATGTTTCAGCGCTTCCACCGCGACCGCGCGAGTCGCCGGTTTTTCGGAGATGGCGACAGCGTCCTCAAGGTCGAGAATGACGACATCGGTACCGGATTCGAAGACTTTTTCGACTTTGCGTGGATGATTACCGGGACAGAACAGATACGTGCGATTGGCTTCCATACGGACCTCCTAATGTTGGACCGATTAGCTACCTAGCGTCTCGTAAGAAAACTCCAAGCGGTACGTGTGCCGATCCTCGGGATGATCACTGACGGAGACTTCGAGCACACGACCGTCGGTCGCCGAATATTGTCGAACCACGCGCAAAGCTGCTGTACCGTCTTCTATCTCCAACTGTTCGGCTCGCTTTCCGCTCAACATGCAAGCGGACAGCTCCAGTTCAACTTTTTGGACCTTCTCGTCGAAGACTTCCTCCAGAATCTTATGCACCGGCCGATCATCCAGTCCGATGTACTCTAGAAGTCCGGAGAATTCGGGCCGGATGTAAATCTCGGTTCAGCAAAGTTTGCGCCCAGTCTCCGTCTCACTTCGCAAGCCACCCAGGCGCACTATCCGGGCGCCTTCATCCAAATCGAACCAACCCGCCATTCGGCATCCGCCTGAAGCTCGATCATCTCCGAGATATCCAACGCCGTGTCGGCAGCGTATTGCAGCAATCCTTCAACGGTTTGAAGGGTTTGGACATAGGCCGTAGCCGGCTCCAATGCCTTCACGATCGTGCCAATCGCCTTGCGCCGCTCGACCAATCCCGCCGCTTCCAACTCCGCCATGGCATTGCGAATCGTGAACCGGCTAACGCTAAATCGCTCGCACAAATCCAACTCCTTCGGAAACAAACCACCGAGAGAATAAACCTCGCCCGCTAGTTCCGACCGCTGGATTTGTGCGATTTCACGGTATCTGGGAACACGTTTGCTTGGCCTTCTGGCCATTCCGAAGCGCCTTTGTTAGCGATGACTAGGCCGAACGATGGTGACAGGCGTATCGTGTGTCAATGTAGCGCCAAGACTTACAACCGTAGAAGGAACCGGACCAGCTTCTTGGTGCGATCTCCGAAAAGAGAAGCCGTATAAAAACTCCCAGCAGCTCTTTTCGTGACTTCGCTCCGGGTCGGATAGGGCGCAATTGCGCTCGCCATCGCGCCGATTTTCAGCCCCTGATCGACCGCCAAGACCCAAGGAAGAATGAGTTCACCAGCATTCGGCCCCACGATGCAGGCCCCGTGAATGCGTCCCTTGCGATCCGCGATCACCTTTATAAACCCATCCGTTTTACGCTCCGCCTGCGCCCGGTCGTTCTCACCGAACGGCCAACGCAAGATCCGAATATCCCCGCTGAGGCGTTCCTTCGCTTGATCTTCAGTCAATCCTACGTTCGCTAGTTCCGGGTCGGTATAGGTTACCCAAGGCACCGCCTTATAATTTGCCTTTGCCGGTAACTTGAACAACGCGTTGCGGATCACGATTCCCGCGTGATACCCGGCGACATGGGTGAATTGAAGTGCGCCCGCGACATCACCGATGGCAAAGACACGCTTGTTGGAGGACCGCAGTCGCGCATCTACGTCGATACCCTTGGGGGAATATTTAATACCCGCGGCTTCAAGGTTGAGTCCGTCTAAATTCGGACTGCGCCCGGCTGCCACCAAAACATGACTTCCATTAATACGTTCGGACACGACGTCAGCGTTAATGTCGACGACAACACCCCCTGTTTCTTCCGACACGCCGACAATTTGCACGCCTTCGCGCAATTTAACATCTTCGCGCTGAAGTTGTCGCCGCACGACCTCTGCGGCTTCGGGATCGTCCTTCGCGAGAATACTGAACATTTCCAATACCGTGACCCGCGCGCCCAAACGCCGGTGCGCTTGCGCCAATTCGCACCCGATCGGGCCGCCACCAATCACAATAAGATGCTCAGGGCATTCCTTAAGATCGAAAACCGTCTCGTTTGTGAGATACGGCACATCGCTCAAGCCCGGGATCGGCGGGATGCCAGTGGAAGAACCGGTCGACACCACGAAATATTTGGCACGAACCGTGACGTCTCCAGCCATCACTTCGCGCGGCCCGGTAAAACGACCGGCAGCTTGTATTACATGGACACCCAATCCCTCGAACCGCTCCACGGAATCGTTCGGCTCAATCGCACCAATGACGGCGTGGACGTGTTCGTGGACCTTCGAGAAATCCACCTCCGGTACAGAGGATTTGATCCCGAACACTTCAGCCGTCCGGAGCTCCTCGGCCTTATGGCCGGCCGCGATCAACGCTTTCGACGGCACGCAACCATAGTTCAGGCAGTCTCCGCCCATTTTCCCGCGCTCTATCAGGACAACGCGGGCACCCATCTGCGAGGCACCGGCAGCTACGCTCAATCCACCTGATCCCGCGCCGATCACGCATATATCGGTCTCAACCGTTTCTGTCGTCATCATCTCTCCAAACGCCATCAGCCCACATATATCCGTCTAGTTCGTGTTTATGCGACATAACAGCAACACACAAATTCGTCAGTCTTTCCGAGCTCCGCAAACACATGCTAACACCATGCATAATGAAACATTCGAAACATACGCAGCGGTTCAGCCTGTCAGGTAAAACGGCTCTCATCACAGGATCGTCCCGTGGTCTCGGCTGGGAGATCGCTAAAGCCATGGCGGAAGCGGGTGCTCATACGGTCCTGAACGGTCGCGACCGCCAGGTCCTGGAAAACAATGTCCAGGTGCTCTCAAAATCCTATCTGCAAGCGGAGGCCATCGTCTTGGACGCATCCGATACCGCCGCGGTTACACAATGGGTCGCGGAACAAGCACTCGAAGTCGATATACTCGTCAACAATATCGGTCCGCGCACGCGTCGTCCGATAGCCGAATTGATGCCTCAAGATTTCCGCGACATGCTCGACGGCGGCTTGGTTGGCGCACATAACCTCGCACGGTTGCTCGCCCCCAGAATGATCGAGCGAGGCGGCGGCTGCATCATCAATGTGACGTCAATCGCCGGACCGCTCGGCAAAGTTGATGATTCCGCTTATGTCGCGACAAAAGCCGGACTGGAAGGATTGACCCGGGCCTTGGCAACCGAACTTGGCCCGCAAGGGGTACGATGCAACGGGATCGCACCAGGTTTCTTCCGAACGGAAGCAAACGCGGAAATGGCCGTCGACCCTGACGTCAATCATTGGGTTGATTTGCGCGTGCCCTTGAAACGTTGGGGCGATCCGTCGGAAATCGCCGGTGCCGCGGTCTTTCTTGCGTCGCCGGCCGCCTCTTACGTCAACGGGCACATTCTAACCGTCGACGGCGGCGTCTCGACATCATTTTAAGGATTGTTGTTTGGCTACCCGCAATTTTTTCAAGCAGCGCGGCCAAGACTTTATCCACATCGCCTTTTGGCACCCGGCAGGTACCAGCGGCTTCGTGACCGCTGCCACCGTATTCGAGTATCAAGATGCCGACATTGGTATTTGAACTACGATCCAGAATCGACTTACCCATCGCGATCTCGACGACATCCGAATTCTCCATCGGATTTAGGAAAAACGATTAATTACATTCAGGGTAGAGCGCGTAAATCATAAAGCGGTTGCAAGCATAAATCGACTCTTCTTGACGCAGATCCACAACCACGGTCTTGCCTCGGACTTTGGCGTTATTACGGATTTGCAATTCCGCATATTCGCCATGCTCCAAGAACAAATGCACGCGTTCCTCAACATCCGGAATATCGAGAATTTCCGCCGGTTCGTGCCGACGGGAATAATGCATCAGATCGATCATCAATTGATCGTTGCTGATTTCAAAATAAACGAAGGGGGATAGACCAGTCAGTGGATCGGTGACGCAATTGATCAACGTCCAATCAATCGGCGCTCGAATATCTTCTTCTTAGTAATCCGCCAAATCCGCTTGATCTACTGCCTTCACCAGATCGGTCGGGAACATAGGGAACCCTCTGCGTCCGCCGAAATGATTATAAATCACCCGTGCCGCAGACGGGTGTTCCGGATCGATCACGAGGTTATCACGTTCTCCGACCCGCTCCGCCTCGCTGAGATGGTGGTCAAAACACAAAACGACGTCTTCGACCATCTCTCGCTCATACGGCAATGCACCAGACACAACGCCGTCAAAGTCCGGTCGCGTAATCAGCATAAATTTCGACATCGACAGTTCTTACTTCGAATTCCTTAACGTCCAATCCGAACCCCATTACCGAAGGGCATGCCACATTGAAAAAAATGTGCGCTCGCTGCAAGTCGAATGAAACCAGACGCACTATAGTTTCTACTCCAGGGATTTTGACGCGATTTCGTAAACATCTCGAGAAAGCCCCAATTTCGCTAAGACACGATCCAATTGGCCTTGGATCAATTCTTGACGATCTGAATCGAATCGGCGCCATTGGCCAAGTGGCGCTAACAATCTCGCCGCAACTTGCGGGTTCAATTCATCTAACACCATAACCTGATCGGCGAGGAACTCATAACCGCCACCATCGGCCGCATGAAACCTCAGTTGATTGCCCGCGCAAAATGCACCGATGAGGGCGCGCACCTTGTTCGGATTGCGGATCGAGAATGCCGGATGGCCCATCAATTCCCGCACATCCGACAGCGTTTCCGACAAAGACGATGACGCGCGGAGCGCGAACCATTTGTCAAGGACAAGGTGATCGTCCTTCCAACGGAGATAAAAATCGTCGAACGCCTTCTCGCGCTCGGGGCCTTTGATATCATTCAGACAAGCAAGAGCGGCAATCGAATCCGTCATATTATCGGCGGCTTCGAATTGAGCAGCCCCGAGGGACCTCATGTCCGGCTCCGGCAAGGACATCAAATAGGATAGAGCGCAGTTCTTCAGTTTCCGACTGGCTGCATCATCAGGATTTGGATCATAGGGTCGATTCGATTGGTGCTCGCAATAAACCTGCAGCCAAAGTTCCTTCAATTGCGACGCAATCTCTCGGCGCAGCCCTTCGCGAGCGTTGTGTATGGCGTCAACATCGACGCGGGTCATTTGATTGCCGAGATATTCTTCGCTGGGCAGCAACACCGCCTCCGCGACGAATGCTGTCTCTAGCGAGCCGTCACGCAGCAATGCGCCCAGCGCATCGATGAACTCATCCGGCGCCCGGACACTCTCTCCCTGCCGCAGTGAGTCGATCCTACGGATTAGATAATCCGTAGCGTATTGCTGCCCGGCTTCCCAACGGTTGAAAAGGTCGGGATCATGGGCCAACAAGAAAGCACGATCGGAACCGCTTGTCGGTGCGGAAAGGACGACCGGCGCCGAGAAATCTTGCAGTGCGGAAATAATCGGGTCGCTTTCCACATCGGAGAAGACAATTTTCTCCATCTCTTTGTGCAGTTCGATCGTGCGGCTCGTCGGCGCTTCCGCTTCGCCACCTCTGCGCAAGGGCACAGCCGCACCCGAGCGATACAACAAACTGAGGCGAACCGGAATATGGAGCGGCTTCTTGTCCAGCTGTCCCGGCGTCTCGGCCGTCGATTGCCGAAAGGTAAGTGTGCACTGACAGCTTGCCGGATCGTATTCTTTTTCGATTTCCAGCCTGGGCGTCCCGGCTTGTGCATACCAATCCGTAAATTGGGAAAGGTCAGCACCGGTCGTTCCCTCAATCGCCGCGATAAAATCCTCAACTGTCGCCGCGCATCCGTCGTTCTTCGAGAGATAGCGCTGCACCCCCCGTGTAAAACCGTCACGCCCAACGATGGTCTGGATCATGCGAACCAGTTCCGCGCCTTTTTCGTAAACCGTCGCGGTATAAAAATTGTTGATCTCTATATAGGAAGATGGCCGCACCGGATGGGCGAGTGGTCCCGCATCTTCCGGAAACTGCCGCGCCCGCAACGTTCTGACATCTTGGATGCGCTTAACCGCGCCCGACCTGACGTCGGCGGAAAACTCCTGATCGCGGAAAACGGTCAGTCCCTCTTTCAGGCTCAGTTGAAACCAGTCGCGCAAGGTGACGCGGTTACCGGTCCAATTGTGGAAATACTCGTGCGCAACAATGGCTTCAATAAAGCTGTAGTCCGAATCCGTCGCTGTATCCGGATCGGCGAGGACGTATTTATCATTGAAAACATTGAGGCCCTTGTTCTCCATCGCGCCCATGTTGAAGTCGCTGACGGCGACGATCATGTAGATATCCAGGTCGTATTCGAGACCGAAACGTTCCTCGTCCCAGCGCATCGCTTTCTTCAGCGATTCCATGGCATGTCCGCAGCGGCTTTCTTTTCCGTGTTCCACGAAGATCTGTAGTGCGACATCGCGCCCTGAAATCGTCGTGAACCGATCTTCGGCGACGGCTAAATCTCCGGCTACCAAGGCAAACAGATATGCGGGTTTGGGATACGGATCATGCCATTCGACCCAATGTCGCCCATCCGGCGTCTCACCCCGCTCCACCAGATTGCCATTGGAAAGCAATACCGGGTAACAGGACTTATCAGCGCTTATCCTCACCGTATAGACCGACATGACATCCGGCCGGTCGAAATTATATGTGATCCGCCGGAAACCTTCCGCCTCGCACTGCGTGCAGTAATTTCCGCTCGATTTATACAAGCCTTCCAGCTTGGTATTTTCTTGCGGCCTAATTCCTACTTCGATTTCCAGAGAAAATTCCCCGCGCGGCGGCTCCTTGATTGTTAAGGTCGTCGCGGTCACGTCATAGGCGTCGTCCGTCAGAGCGTGACCATCGATCGAAACCGATTTCAAATCGAGGTCTTCGCCGTTCAAGATCAGCGGTGGGATGCGGCCACCCTTCATCTCTGCGGCGCGGAGCGACAACCGGCTGCGGACACACGTCACCTCTTCCTCGAGATTAAATGTCAGCTCGATTCGGTCCACCACGAAATCGGGTGGACGGTAGTCGGATAATTTTATCGATTTTGGCGCCGCACTCACATTAGGCCCTCCCAAACGGAGGCTGAGTCTTCGACCATGGCGCGGTGCAGGTCAACGGTGAATGTGGAACGTCCAATTCATTTAATCTCGAATCTAGATTGCAGATTGGTTCACTCGCGTTTTAGCATCCATGAATTCACATTATTGCAATATATGAGTGGACTGCAAACAACCTTGGAGGAAATGCAGCCACAGCGGTTGGGCCGAAACTATGCCCTCTACTGGACGGGATCGCCCGCGGTTGCCACCGGCCTTTGGGTGCAGCGGTTGACAGTGGCGTGGCTCGCTTGGAAAATGACCCGCTCGGGATTCTGGCTGGCCCTTATTGCGACGGCGGACCTTTTACCGAGTATCGCGCTTGGTCCGGTCGCGGGTATTTTGGCGGATCGGTTAAACCGCAAACGCCTCACGCTACTTTGCTAAACGAGCAATGTGGCACTGGTACTCATCTTGGCGAGCTTCATTTCGGATGGGCATATCGATCGATATGGGCTTCTCTCTTTCGCCGTTCTTAATGGCCTGATTGCAGGCATTCAACAACCGGTTCGCATGTCGCTGACAGCAACTCTCGTCTGAAAGCCGCAATTTGCGAAAGCCGTCACTTTAATGTCGATCAATGCACATGCCGCGCGATTTGCCGGACCCCTTATGGTCGGATCTTGGCATTCGGGGAGGCACCACACGCCTTCCTCGCCGCCGCGGCACTCTATGGCTTGATGATTGTCGTCTTTCCCTTTCTGCGAATTGGCGGTAAATCCCGCAATCTGACCGAATGGAAGGGTTTCCGACATGAATTCTCAATCGGCGTGAGATTTACAACGTTGCGCCCGGCGGTCGGTCCGGTCATCCGGTCGTTCTTGTTGTTGTCCGTGTTCGGCCGACCGATTTTCTAACTCCTCCCTGGCCTCGCCGATGGTATTTTCAGGGAAGGTGCGAACGGATTCTCATGGCTGGCGGGCGCGGTCGGTGCAGGCACCATTGCCGCGTGTCTTTGGATAGCGCACCGGCCCGATTCCCGCTGCACTTATGCCGCCATTATTGGACATATTTTTCTATTTGGCCTCGCCGCTTTGGCGCTCAGTGTAGCACCTAATTTTTGGACAGCCGTTGGATTTGCGACAATTGCGGCATTCACCGCCACCGCCTC
The DNA here is from genome assembly GCA_049601975.1 of Alphaproteobacteria bacterium. Classification (GTDB taxonomy): domain Bacteria; phylum Pseudomonadota; class Alphaproteobacteria; order UBA8366; family UBA8366; genus UBA6544. The sequence goes on from JBMYRC010000015.1 coordinate 17,489, forward strand.
AACGATCGGAACCGTGGCGGTGATACAATTATCGGTCCCCGACGATATCCGCGGCCGCGTCCTCGGAATCTATGGCGCCCTCTATAGATCAGCTCCCGCCGTTGCTGCCATCGCGATGGGATGGATTTCGGACTATACGAGCCTACGTTGGCCGATCGCCATCGGCGCGATTATCTGCATTGTTTGGTGGCTCGTTATCCACATCGCCAAGCCGCACCTCACCGAAGCACGGGAAGCGGACGCCGATTAGCCCCAACGATCAACTATCCTACGGCAGGGCGAACTCGCCGTCGGGCGACGGTGTCCCTTGTGTGAGCACTCGGCCGGTCTCCGCCATATGCAGGAGATGCGCAAAGACCGAGCGCCCCGCCGCGCGATGCAAACGCGGATCGACCTCCGCGTACATGACTTCCACCATCGCAGGGATCGTCGTCCGTCCATCGCGGATACACTCAAGAATGGCGTCTTCCCGTCCGGCGCGATGGGCCATGAAGGCCTCCACATGGGGCTTCGGCTCGGTGATGGCAGGACCATGGGTCGGCCAATAGATTCCTTCCTCACGAGTCAGCATTTTTTTCAGAGACGACATATAATCCGCCATATTGCCGTCGGGCGGAGAGATCACCGATGTCGACCATCCCATGACATGATCGCCGCTGAAGATCGCGTTCTCCTCGCGTAGCGCGAAACAAATATGGTTCGACGTATGACCCGGCGTGTGGATGGCCTCGACGGTCCAACCGTTCCCTTCGATCACATCGCCGTCTTTAATGACATGATCGGGCACGAATTCGTAGTCGCCGCCTTCCTCCACGACCGGACCGCCCCGGTCGCCACCATGCGGGCCATAGCCGTAAGTCGGCGCGCCGGTGGATTTTTTGAATGGCGCCGCTGCCGGTGAATGATCCCGGTGCGTATGCGTGATCAAAATATGGCTGACCGTCTCGCCCTCGACCGCCTTTTCCAAGGCCGCTATATGCGCGTCGTCGAGCGGTCCCGGATCGATCACAGCCACTTCGCCGTGGCCGATAATATAGGTGCCCGTGCCATGAAACGTGAATCCACCCGGATTGTTGCAAATCACGCGGCGGATCATCGGGCTCACTTGATCGACAACGCCGTATTCAAATTCGACTTCCCGCACGAAAGGTATGGTCATTTTAGTTTCCCAAGACTGTGTCATTGTCAGGTGGTGTGAACGATAGCATGCGTCAAGCGCGGGCAGTACATCGGATGGTGCGACGCTATGTTACAGGCCACTCCCTTGCCGGTCCCGCGGGTCGCTTCAATTTTTCTGTTACCGTCTGAATTCAAATGGGAGACCAGCATGCGCCAGATGACATTTGTCGCTTTCCTTCAAGCCCAGAACTGCACAAATCTGGCCAGCTCCTGGCGCCATCCCGACTCTCGAGGCGACACCTGGTCTCCGGACTATTATCGCCATCTCGGCCGCGTGCTGGAGGAAGGTAAATTTCATCTCGGCTTCTTCGATGACCGACTCTCCATGCCGGATATGTACGGCCGAAACCACGAGCATACGGTCGAGCACGGCATACGCTGTGTGAAGATGGATCCGGTCACGGTTCTGACCGTGATGGGCATGGCGACCAGCCGCCTCGGTCTCGGCGCCACTTATTCAACCAGTTACTACGAGCCGTTCCATGTCGCGCGGGTCTTCTCCACACTGGATTTGATGACCAACGGGCGGGCTGCCTGGAACGTTGTTACCTCGTTAAATGACGGCGAAGCGCAGAACATGGGTCGTGACGGGGTGATCGCCCACGACCTTCGCTATGACCGAGCAGACGAGTTCATGGACGTCGTGCATGGCCATTGGGACGCTTGGGAGGACGACGCGATCCTCCAAGACAAGTCCACCGGTCGCTTCGCACACCCAAAAAAGGTTCATCGCCTGGATCACGATGGTGAATTTTTCAAATCTCGCGGCCCCTTCACTGTGCCGCGTTCACCGCAAGGACATCCGATGATCATCCAGGCGGGCCAGAGCGGACGCGGCAAGCAGTTCGGCGCACGTTGGGGTGATCTTATATTTCTCAATTATCCGAATATCGAAATCGGCAAAAGGGAATACGCCGCCTTCAAGGCCGACGTTGCCAAGGGTGGGCGCGATCCGGAGCACGTCAAAATCACGCCGGCGATATACACAGTCGCGGCAGCGACGAAGTCGGAGGCAGAAGACAAATACGCGCATATCGAAAAGTTACCAACCGAGGGCGACGCATTGTCCTTGTTGTCCGAAGCGCTCAACTTCGACTTCGCGACAAAGGATATGGACGAAGCCTTCACCGATGACGAGTTGGCCGGCATCCAAGGCCTCCAGGCGATCCGAGACCGGGTCGTGCAATTGAGTGGCTCGCCGAACCCGACCGTGCGCGACTTCATCACCCATAGCCAACGCGGACGGCCGCGCGATCCTATCGTCGGCGGGCCCAAGGAAGTCGCCGATCAACTCGAAGAATGGTTCGTCGAGCGTGCGTGCGACGGCTTCGTCTTCGCGGCGAGCTATGTGCCGGGCTCCTACGAGGATATCGTCAACCACGTCGTCCCCGAACTGCAGCGCCGCGGCCTCTATCACAAGGATTATGCGGGGACCACCCTGCGCGAGAATGTTGGCGTGCCGGTGCCCCCGGTACGCGACTGGAGCGGTGCCGCTTAGCGCGCTAATATCGCGCGCAAATCGTTTCAGGGAGCAGTTACTCATGTTCACGACCCGACCCGAGCTTCTCGGCACCTTCGGCATGGTGTCCTCCACCCATTGGCTGACCTCCGCCGCCGCCATGGCGATGCTGGAGCAAGGCGGCAACGCATTCGACGCGGCGGTCGCCGGCGGCATGATGCTGCAGGTCTGTGAGCCGCACTTGAACGGTCCGGGCGGTGACATGCCGGCAATCATCCACAGCGCCAAGACCGGACAGACGCAGATTGTCTGCGGCCAGGGCGGGGCCCCGGCGGGCGCGACCATCGATCATTATAAGAGCGAGGGATTGAACCTGATCCCCGGCACCGGAATGCTGGCGACAGTCATTCCTGGAGCCTTCGACGCCTGGATGATCATGTTGCGCGATCACGGCACCAAGAAAATTGAGGACGTTTTCGAAATCGCCATCGGCTATGCCGAGAACGGTGTGCCGGTGGTGCCGCGTTGGACGGATACCGTGGCGACCGTCGCTGAATTGTTCCGCGACGAATGGCCGACCTCCGCCGAGCAATGGCTGGTCAATGGCGCTCCGCCAAAGCCCGGCAGCATTTACGCCAACAAGCCGCTCGCACGCACCTGGCGTCGCCTGCTCGACGAGGCCAAAGCGGCTGGCGGAGACCGGGTGGCGCAAATCGACGCAGCCCGGATCGCCTGGCATCAAGGGTTCGTTGCCGAGGAGATCGACAAGTTCTGCCGGGAAACCGAAGTCATGGATGTCTCCGGAGAGCGTCACAAAGCGGTGCTGACCGGCGAGGATATGGCCCGCTGGCGCGCCAGTTACGACACACCCGACACATATGATTTCAACGGCTACACCGTCGTGAAACCCGGTGTGTGGTCGCAAGGCCCGGCCCACTTGCAAGCCTTGGCCTTGTTGAAGGGGTTTGACCTCGCCTCAATGGATCCAACCGGCACGGAATTCGTCCACACGGTCACGGAAGCGATCAAGCTGGCCTTTGCCGACCGCGACGCCTTCTACGGCGATCCGGATTTCGTCGACGTCCCGCTCGAACAGCTCCTCTCCGACGCCTATAACGACGAGCGCCGCAAATTGATCGGCAACGACGCTTCGATGGAATTGCGCCACGGTCGGATCGACGGCTTCGGCTGCGATGTCGACTACCAAGCCGCCATCAACCGCTCGGCCGGGATCGGTGTCCCGCAAGGGGGCAAGGGGGCCGCCGGTGCGGGCGAACCCACGGTAGGCGCACTCGGCCAGGTAAAAGGCGACACGTGCCACATCGACGTCGTCGACAAGGAAGGCAACATGGTTGCCTGCATGCCGTCCGGCGGTTGGCTGCAATCCTCGCCGACCATCCCGGCCTTGGGCTTCCAGCTGAACTCGCGCGCGCAAATGTTCTGGCTCGACGAAGGTCAGCCGATGAGCCTGGAGCCCGGCAAGCGTCCGCGCACCACCTTATCACCGACCATGGCGCTCCGCGACGGCAAGCCCGCCGTCGCCTTCGGAACTCCCGGCGGCGACCAACAAGATCAATGGCAAAGTATCTTCTTCCTGCGCCACGCGGTCTACGGTCGGAACTTACAGGAGGCCATCGACACGCCATCCTTCCATTCCGAGCATTTCGTCAGCTCTTTCTATCCACGTGGTGCGCAACCGGGACGCCTGGTCGTCGAAGGCCGCACACCACAAGAAACCGTGGACGGGTTGCGCAAGCGTGGCCACAAGGTCGAGGTCGGCGAACTCTGGTCCGAAGGCCGGCTATGCGCAGTCGGTAAAGAAGGTGAGATTCTGAAGGCCGGTTCCAACGCCCGCGGTATGCAGGGCTACGCGGCGGGGCGGTGATGAACGACATTCTCTATCAAGGCTTCAACCAAGCAGACTTGGAGAAGGCCTACGATAATCGCGGCCATGTGCCTGACTGCGAAGGCATGTTCGCCAGCTGGGACCAGCGCAGCCGCGACTATCGCGCCCGTGCGAATTCCCGCCTGGATGTCTCCTACGGCCCGAGCGATCTCGAAGCGCTCGATATATTTATTCCGGAGAATCCGAGCGGCGCGGTGCATGCCTTCATTCATGGCGGCTATTGGCGGGCCTTGGACAAAGCGGATTTCAGCTACGTCTGTGAGCCCCTGGTTGACGCGGGCGCCATCGTCGCTTCGGTAAATTACGGACTGTGTCCGGTGCTCAGCGTCGAGGCCATCGTCCAACAAACCCGAGAAGCGACCGCCTGGCTCTATCGCAATGCGGCGGATTTAGGCGGCGACCCCGCCAGGCTGCATCTTTCCGGCCATTCTGCCGGTGCACATCTCGCGGTCATGATGATGGCAACGGATTGGAAAGCCTTCGGGTTGGATTTACCCGCCGATCCGATCAAGAGCGTCACGGCGATCAGCGGCGTCTACGATCTCGACCCGATCCCGCACTTGTCGACGAACGCCGATATCCGGCTCGACGCGGCGATGGCGCGAAATCTCAGTCCGATGTTCACGACGCCCGTTGTCGACGTGCCGCTCAGTGTCATTGTCGGCCTCGGTGAGCTGGACGAATTCATCCGGCAATCAAAAGAATTCGCGGCTGATTGGTCGAGCAAACTTTCGAATGTCGAGTATACCGAATTGCCGGGGCTCAACCACTTCACCATCGTCGATACGATGGACAGGACTGACGATCCGATCACGGCACGGATGATCGACTACATGGTGTGATGTTGCCACTTGGAAGGAGATTGGGACGATGAAACTATGGAGCGCCGAGGTAGCGCCTAACCCGCGCCGGGTCGTTATCTATCTGATGGAAAAAGGTATCGAAATCGAAACCGAGAATATCGATCTTGGCGAGAAGGCAAATTTTGCGCCCGCGTTCGTCACCAAGAACCCACTCGCACGGGTACCAGTTTTGGAGTTCGACGACGGTACCTGTCTTGCCGAATCGAAGGCGATCTGCCGCTATTTCGAGGAAACCCATCCTGAACCGCCACTCATGGGAGCAGATGCCCGCGAGCGGGCCCTCGTCGAGATGTGGGACCGGCGCATGGAATCCGAGCTGATGGGCAACATGACCGGCACCTTCCGCCACAGCCACCCTTATTGGAAAGGACGCATTGAGCAGGTGCCCGCCTTCGGCGACCTCTGCAGACGCAACGCCGAAGAACGCATGACTTGGCTCAACGGTGAGCTGGCAAACCGCGACCACATCGCCGGCGAGACCTTCACTATTGCTGATATTACCGCCATCTGCGCTTTCGGCATCGGCCGTGTGGCGAAGATTCGCATCCCTGATGAACTGGCGCACCTGACGGAATGGCACGACCGGATGTCGGCCCGCGACAGCGTCATCGCAACGGGCCCGAAGCCGAAGGGCTGAGGCGAGCCGCAATATAGAAACAATTCGGTACGGGTCACTTAACGCCGTAAAACAGACATCTCTGCCTTAAGTGACCCGTCCCGAATTCTCCGGATTCCGCCTCGCCGCGTGAGGGAATATCGAACCGGCGAAGACTGTCGACATCCCGACTTGAACCAGCGGTAGATTCGAACAGCTCATTAATCATGCGACGCAGCTACACCGCGCCCACACAAAACACGGGCCGACCGAGAAGGAGACAATCATGCCGATTTACGAGAACGGCGACGTCCGCATCCGCTACGAAGAGGCCGGAAGCGGCTTTCCGCTGCTAGTGACGCCGGGCGGCGGCCTCAATTCCCGGCTCAGTTACTGGCCCAACTCCGTCATCAATGCGATGGAGGAGTTCAAGGGCGACTTCCGTTGCATCACCATGGACCAGCGCAATGCCAATGGCGGCGAGAGCACGGGGCCGTTGGCCATCGACGATCCGTGGGGCGGATTCTCTGCGGATCAGCTGGGACTGATGGATCACCTAGGCGTCGGGGAATTCGCCTTCATAGGTTTTTGCATTGGCGGCTGCTTCGCCGGCAAGCTGCTCGAGCAGGCACCAGACCGGGTTCGCGCTGCGGTCTTTTGCCAGACCGTCGGGCATTACGAGGAAGACCACGACGTTATGTACCGCTCCGGTAAAGAAATTTGGGCGCCGGAACTGCTCACTGGACGTCCCGACCTGACCCAGGACATGGTCGACCAATACCTGCATAAACTCTACCGGGTGAACCCCGACTTTCTCTACAGCGTCTCACGCGACTTCATGCGCAATTGCGAGACACCGATCCTGGTGCTGCCGGACAACACGCCAGCCCATCCGCATCAGGCCTCGGTCGACGTCGCCTCGCTAGCGCCAAACGCGGAGATCACGGTCTTCCCGTGGAAAGAACCGCCGGAGCTGAAAGCGCGCACGATCAACCGGGTACGCACTTTTCTGAAGACCCATTGCGGCGACTAATTCAAACCAAACCAGTTCTATTCAATTGCAACCTTCGGAGAGGATATCTTGGGGCCCGCGTTCAATCACCGGCGATCTCGCCGGCGACGCCCGCGTGATCACCACAGGCCCAAAATCGAAATGGCGGTGAGGCGGAGCCCCCGCCTCGAGGGGTAATCCGTGGACGGCCCACTTGTTTTTTTTAATTCAGCGCCGATTACCGGCCGCATGTTTTAACTTTCGGCAATGGCGGCCTCGCCGGTATTTTTCTGAAAATGCATGATCCCCCATGCGAGGTGGCCTCTATCGGCGCCATCGACCCAATGGCCCAGGCCGCGGAGCATATTCTCGACATATTCCGTGCCCGATAGCTCGCAAATTTCGTCATAGCTTTCGCGCAGTTCTTCTTCAACCCGAGCATAGTGGGTTCGCATATCGTCGAGCCGCTCGATCGTGTCCAACTCAACAAATCCGCGGTTTTCTAGATTGGTTTTGTAAAACTCAACCGAGCCAAGCGTCTCCAAATGAATGCGGTCCAAGATCGGTTGCAGAACTTCGGGCGGACAATCCTCGCTTTGCATCGGATCGGTGAAGATAAACTCACCTTCCGGCTTTAAAAGCCTCTCGACTTCATCCAGGACACTCTCGCGATTGGCGCTGTGCAATATGGCATCTTGCGACCATGCGACATCATAAAATTCATCTGGTTGCGGTACTTCTTCGAAGCTCCCGTGGACAACATTGATCTTGTCCGCGAGCCCAGATTCGTCATTCATTTCACGGTTTAGCGCGTTTTGCGCCTCACTCACGTTCACGCAGGTCACATTGCAACCGAAGTTTGACGCGAGATAGCGCGCTGTGCCGCCAAAGCCGGCACCCAAATCAATTACATTCGATTCCTGCCCTAGAGGCAGTAGGCGCTGCGCCATATTCACGACTGTGCGGCGACTCGCGGCCCCAATGTCTTCATCCTCTGAATGATAGAGACCGATGTGGATGTCTTCGCCACCCCACACATTCTTGTAAAACGCCACTGCTGGCGAGCTATCGTAGTATTCCTCGGCTACCACTACCGCGTCCGGTTTCTGGCTCATATTAACGTTTCCTCCTCCATGCTCAATAGCTTGGGACTCGCCTGAGTGTCGGCGAGAAACAGCCATCGGACCTCACAGCTACAAGGTTTTAGTCCTGCAGAGCCGAATTTTGTGCAGTGCAAATTCCATCCACAAGACGAACTTCACCGCATACAATGGTATTTGGTTTTGGCGGAACTAACGGGGCCAACATCAATCTAGCGATCGACGAACTTTAGCCCTCATGACGCGTTTTCGTTTTTGCTCTTATCCACCCGTATTAGGGTAGCGGAGTTCCCTCCGACGCGCTCCCGCCTGGACGACCACCACATTTGAAAAGCCGCTTGCACGACCTGTCGCCCAACTGATGACGTCCTTCAGTTTAACAGGCGGGAACCGTTGAGACAAACGAACCACGATGAAAGGTCGGTTAAGGCCGCTGAAATGTCGCCCCGATGGACCCGAGACCCATCCCGCCCTAACTGTCAAAGTGGGCCACTGCGTAAGGACCTATCAATTTCTTCAACAGTTTAGGAGGAACCCATGGCGCGACTTGAAGTTCTCCCGGCGGAGGCGGTCGACGATCCCGACCTTCGCGAAATGATGCAAGCGACGGGCGGGGATGAGATGTTTGGCGTCTACGGCCACAACCCGTCCCTGTTCAAGGGCTTTCTCGATTTCTATCTGCCTGCCAAATTCGAGGGCCTGTTGCCGTTCGCACTAAAGGAATTGGTCCGGCTGCGGGTCGCCGAACTAAACGACTGCCAGCGCTGAAAACTCAGCCGCGCACCCTCGGGAAGGGAGCCAGGTGAGTATGATTCGCTTTTCGAAAAACTATCCGATGAGGCCAAGCAGTCGCCCCGTGAGTCGGCAGCGCTCGATTTCGCGGAACGGATGGCGGTCGCGCACGACACGATGGACGACGCATTCATGATAAATCTCCGCTCGCTTTTTACCGACGCGGAGATTATTGAACTCGGGCTCGTGACCGGTGCCTTCATCGCGCTTGGCCGGTTGCACCGCGCACTCGACATCGCGCCAATGGAAGACGGCGCACATGGGGCATTTCGAAACGAGAGTTGAGGCAGCCACGCCAAAGGCATAAGCTCGTGCTTCAGATATATCTGGCCGGTCGTCATTGTCTTTCGCCTAAGTGCCACTCCGCAGAAGGCGACCCGGCAGGGCGCCGGTCGCTTCGCCATTGCGCCAAACGGGCTGCCCCGCCAGCAATGTGGCGTCTATGCCCCTCATCTGTTGCAACAGGCGCTTGCCGCCCGCAGGCAGATCGTAATGGACCTGCGGCGACGGCAGGATCATCGCATCGTAGTCGACGATGTTGATGTCCGCGCGCAACCCCACCTCGATCCGGCCGCGATCGGTGAGGCCGATCGCCTCGGCATTGTTCGATGAAAGTCGGCGCACCATGTCCTCCAGTCGGTGTTTTGGACCGCGCGTCCGATCCCTCGTCCAGTAGCTGATCGTATGCGCCATATCGGTCGCATCGCACATCACACCCACATGCGCGCCCCCGTCACCAAGTCCGATCAAAGTGTCTGGGTGATCCAGCATCTCATGCACAACCCCCAGATCGCCATTGGCGTAGTTTGTTGTTGGCCGGTAGAGGATGGCGCGGCCTCCCTCCTCCAGCATCAAGTCGTAGGCCAGTTCCGCTGGCGAGGCACCCAGACGTTCCGCCTGTTTGCCGACGCTGGTTTCCGGATCCGGTTCGTATTGCGGCGGATCGCCAAAGGGGAAGATGCGATCCCATTGCTGGAAGCGACGCTTGCGTACGATATCCCCGCAAGGTTCGGAGACCAAACGGGCACGTAGCGCCGGATCATGCAATGCCGCCATCCGTGCATCGAAATCCAAGTCCTTCACTTGCGCCCAGCTGGGGCACGCGCTGAACGGATTTATCGACAACTCGAAACCCAGCAGAACGCTGGTCGGGCGGCCGCGAACTTGCGCCGAAATCCTCAACCCTTCCGCATTGGCCTCTTCAATACGACCCAGCAAATCGCGCCATTCGTCCGGCCGCGACTCCTTCTGCAACAAGGTCATCGTCAAGGGCATTCCGGAGCGTTTGGCCAGCTGGCAGCGCAACTCGAACTCCCCATCAATCGCATCTTCGAAATCGCCCACAGTCTGAATCCACCCTCGGCCCACTTCCGCCAACGCGTCGGCAATCTCCAGAAGTTCCTCCTGCGCCGCGCCATAGGAAGGGATCGGCTCGCCCTCCGCCGTACGGTGCTGCAATAGACGCGATGTAGAAAACCCAAAGGCCCCGGCGCGCATTCCCTCCGCCGCAAGGCGCGCCATCTCCGCCCGGTCCTCCGCTGTCGCCTCTTCCCGGTTGGCGCCGCGCTCACCCATAACGAAGACACGCAGAGCCGCATGCGGCACTTGGGTCGCTACATCAACGTCGTACTTATTACCTTCCAGCGAATCGAGGTAGTCTGGAAAGCTCGCCCAGTTCCAAGGCAAGCCTTCTTTCATCACCACCTCGGGAATGTCTTCCACTCCCTCCATCAGGCTGATCAGCATGTCGTGATGTTCGGGGCGGACCGGCGCGAAACCGACACCGCAATTGCCCATCAGCACCGTCGTCACCCCATTGCAGGACGACGGCAAAATTTGGTTCGCCCAGGTCACCTGCGCATCGTAGTGAGTATGAACGTCGACAAAGCCCGGAATCACGAGCCGGTCCTTGGCGTCGATTTCCTCACGCCCGGACGCGCTCACCTTGCCGACTTCCGTAATCCAGCCGTCGAAAATCGCCACATCGGCCTCCCGCACCGGACCGCCTGTGCCGTCGACTACCGTACCGCCGCGAATAACCAAATCCAACTTGTCGCCCATGTCCCGATGCTCCCACTAGACTGCGTCTCGCCAGCATAAACTTTCGATGTGGTGGAAGCAAAATTCGGTGTCTGACCATGGTTAAACATCCACTTTCGGCGTAGACAAAATTGGCGGGATTGTTGTAGGACGACAATCAAGCACCTACCGCCATCGTACCGCCGAACCGATCTGGTGCGGCCTCAGAGGAACCCGTCCATGCCAACACCTGCAACGGCCGAGAACGACCAGGATCAAAGCACCGCACATCTCACCATTCGGGAGCCGGACGACTGGCATCTCCATCTGCGCGACGACGCCATGCTGAGCCTTATCGCCGATTTCTCGGCGCGCCAGTTCGCGCGAGCCATTATCATGCCCAACCTGGTGCCCCCGGTGACGACCATCGCCGCAGCCGAAGCTTATCGCGATCGCATCCTCAGCGCATTGCCGCCGGGCCGTAATTTCACGCCGTTGATGACCGCTTATCTCACCGACACGATCGATGCGGATGAAGTCGCTACCGGATACGAGAGCGGGGTGTTCGCTGCCTGTAAGCTGTATCCGGCGGGTGCGACCACCAATTCCGATGCAGGTGTCACGGATGTGGCCAACATTCGACCGGTGCTGGAGCGCATGCAATCAATTGGCATGCCGGTGCTGATCCACGGGGAGATGACCTCGCCCGACATCGACATCTTCGACCGTGAGGCCGCGTTCCTAGAGAACGTCCTGGCACCGTTGCTCCGCGATTTCCCCGAACTGAAGGTCGTTCTAGAGCACATCACCACGGCGGATGCCGTGCAGTTCGTCCAAGCCGCCGGAGGGACCGTGGCGGCCACCATCACCCCGCATCATCTGCGCATCGACCGCAACGACTTGTTCGACGGCGGGATGCGCCCGCATGCATACTGCCTGCCGGTCGCGAAACGCCGACATCATCGCACCGCGCTGCGCCAAGCCGCGACTTCGGGCGATCCGAAATTCTTTCTCGGCACCGATTCCGCACCGCACCAAAAGCAAGACAAGGAAAACGCCTGCGGCTGTGCCGGCATCTTCTGCGCACCCGCGGCGTTGGAAAGTTACGCCCTCACCTTCGATGAGGAAGGGGCGCTCGACCGCCTGGAGGGCTTTGCCTCGGAGTTCGGGCCGCGCTTCTACGGCCTGCCGCTCAACGAAGGCACCATCACCTTGCACCGCGAGGCACATGCCGTGCCCGAAGCGGTGACGGGGGGCGACCTCAGCGTCGTGCCGTTCCACGCGGGTGAGACTATTGCATGGCGCTCTGGGGAGCGCACCGAGCAATAAATGCGGTCACGACTGGGGTCGACAAATCTCCTATAAGGCAGCGAACTGGGCTTAAGCGTTGAGTAACCTATTCAAGTTTTAACCTTGTCTGATGGCTGCAGGCGAAGACCCTTCTCAATACGTTTTTCATCATTCCGTCACGTCCCGACGACAGGAGAACATCATTCAGTTCGGCCAATTCGAAATTATCCGCTGTCATCAGGACCACACAAACCAGCAGAGCATCGAGGCCGTCATGGCAAAAATCGAGCTGGGCTGTCTTCTCGTCTGCCGCCACAACCGGCAACATGGAAGCCATCGGACCGACTTCGACGGATAGCTTTACCGGGTTCAACTTGGCGATCCGCGCTTGGTCGACCGACGCTTCGACGCGAGTGAAGAGTGCGCGGGTTTGAAAGACGAGCCAATCCTTGCCGGGCAGGCGTAGCGTATCACCCGCCGCGGTTTCGACCAGCAACGCGACTTCGATTTTATTTGCCAGACGTTAGGCCGTACGAGCTCGGGGTGACTTACGGTGTTCCTCAAGACAGAAGGCGCTGATATAGGCTGTGCAGAGACCGTTCTGGCACCGCATTGTTGGTGCCGGCTCGGCGGTGGCGACGAGGCCCAGTGCCTGCGGCAACTCGGCCCGGGTTTCTCTGGCGGCGAAGGTAGCGGCGGCGAGCGCCATCGACAACGCAGCGATCATAAGACGAATGGTTATAAGTTCCTATCCCTCTCATGATTTCGCAGAAGCCTATAGGTCCCGCCGAACGTGAGCTGAGGTCAATCCGAATTCAATACCGTGAGAAAATATTAGAAAACTCTAAATCACCGGTTTTTATCTCCGTTTAGTCGCGCTTACTGCGCAACGAAACCCCCATCGACGGGAAGTTCGATTCCAGTAATGTACGACGCATCGTCGCTTGCCAGGAATAAGTTGGCGTGCGCGACTTCCTCTATCCGACCTTCGCGGCCCATCGGCACGGCGTTGATCATTTTGCGGCGCACTTCCGGATCGGCGCTCATCATCGACGTCCGCATGGCCGGCATAAGGCCGGGATGGACCGAGTTCACCCTTATATTGTCACGCGCGAACTGCACGGATGCGCCCTTGCTCGCAAGACGCACAGCGCCCTTCGCCGCGTTGTAGCCCATATGAACATACCTCTGACCGGTCAGGCCGGAGATCGAAGAGATGTTGACTATTGATCCGCCGCCGGCTTCCTGCATCTTTGGGATCACCGAACGCATGCCAAGGAATACACCGCGGGCGTTGACGTTCATTTGCTCGTCCCAGGTCGCGACGTTCAGTATGTCCGGATGGCTGCCGCTCACACCGGCATTGTTGACCAGCACGTCGATCCGCCCGAAGGCCGATATGGTGACGGCGACGAGCTCATCCCATTCCTCTTCGCTGGTGACGTCGAGTTTTTGGAACCGAGCGTAACCGCCGATTTCCACCGCCAAGCTTGCGCCCGCCTCTTCCATGATGTCCGTGAGGACTACTTTTGCGCCTTCTGCCGCAAACAATCTTGCCGTCGCAGCGCCCATTCCCGAAGCCGCTCCCGTCACAATCGCCACCTTATCCTTCAACCGCATACCCAGTCCCCCACGTTAATTGTCTGTCTATAGTTTAGTGAATGGGAGCCCCCTTGGCGACCGCAGCACGACGGTAAATTGCCGGTAGCCAACAGTCGGCGGGCACAGCGAGCTCCCACCTTCCATTTTGACAGAAAAGTCCACAATCGCTCCGCAGCGGGCATTTGTGCGATTGAACCATTGTGTGTCCGCATTGCACCGTGAAAGCAGGCGTCCGCGATTGGTGTTCGTCATCAAATATTCTGGGATGCCTGAGCCTGTTTGTTAACGAAGCTCTTTCATTACAGGATTTGTTGGTGGATATCCCTAACAGGAGTTCCTTCGGCACTCTACTAAAGGGTCTATGCAAGCGTCCCGTCTTGAAGCTCGGGAATAGGGGCATCGTAGTAGGGCAGTTTATCGATGCGCGGTTCCCAGGAGCCGTCATCGATGCATTTCTGAACGTGGACGGCGATTTCTTCCATGGTCGCGAACCAGACGTCACCTGTCCCCTGCATGTACTCGATCATCTGGCTAACGCGCTCACACCGCGCTAAACGGCCGGAGACAAAGGGGTGCCAAACGGTGATCCATAATCCCTGGTGCTGCCGCATGGCTTCGAACTCGGACATGAAGACATTCATCGCTTCATCTGGCGATTTAATCGGCATCATGTAATGCATGTCGGGCGCGTGGGTGTAGTGCGGCCAGTCGTCCATCGCCCATTGCGACGGAAGTTCGATGACTTGGCCCTTGTCGGCCTGCAGGACATACGGGATATCATCGCCCATAAGGCTGGCATCATAGATCATCCCTTTGTCGATCATGAAGTCCAAGGAATTTTTCGAAAAATTGTAAAGCGGTGCCCGCCATCCCCGTGGGCTCTTACCTGTCATTTTCTTGATGACGTCGACTTGGCGGTCAAACCAGTAGAGTTCTTCTTCAGGCTCCAGCTTGTTCGGGTTCTCATGCAAGTATCCATGCGCCGCGATTTCGTGTCCCCCTTCCAAGATCATCTCGACGAGATGGGGATACTGCTCCATGCACCAGGCTGGATAAAAAAACGTCTGCTTGATCCCGTGATGTTCGTACATATCGAGAATTCTGGGAATGGCCACGGTGTCGTATTTCAGCCAAGACATTGTCGCCAGCATATCCGGCGCGCGTTCCCGATGCTCAAGGTGCAGGATGCTGTCCGTATCGATATCAAATGTGATGGCGCAAGCCACCTTGGCACCGTTTGGCCATGGAACCGGATTCTTAATCATATTCTCTTATCTCCCCTAACGCGTTCGCCTTTCAAGCGACACTAGATCGACATCATGGCGATGCAATCCGCCTGAATAAGCAGGCCCGATTGGAACAGTTCGTAGACCCGGACCGGAGTCATCGCTGGCCGGGAGTTTGGCGCAAGTTCCGACCAGACGGCCAACGCCGCATGAAACTCTTCATCGATGTCGTCGCTGTTGGATGTGAAAAACAGGTTCAGCTTCACGATATCGTCGAGTGTCGCGCCCGAATGCCCCAAGGCGTCGTGTAGGCGTTGAAAGACGATCCTCGACTGTTCCCTGATATCGCCTGGCGCCAACACCCCGCCGTCGGCATCCTGCGCAACTTGCCCGCCTATCCATATTTCGCCCGACGCGCGGACGCTGTCGGAGAAAGATCCGTCGTGAACTTTCATCGGTGAGGATCCCGTCGTCGACCGCTCATGGCTGCTCTTGAAGGCCATGGCGTCGATCTCGAGGTCGAGCCCGGGGTAGAGCAAGTCCACTCCGAAACAAGTGACCGCCGGGCCACGAGAACCGAAATTCTCCCTAGTCACCTCCAAGATTCTGTCCAGAAACGGCGTGCCGTCCGCCTCTGTACTGTTGTGCTTCACGCATATTTTTACATGGGCGATATCGTCAAACGAGGCACCGCCACCTTCCAGAACGTTTTCGATAAAGCGGCAGATCGTGCGGGTCTGTGAGCTCAAATCCCCGACGTGAACAGTCGATCCGGTCTCGTCGGAGGAAATCTGCCCACCAACATAAAGCCGGTCGCCGACATCCCAGCCCTGAGACAGCGGCACCGAGATGCTCCAATCCCAGCTACCCTCGGGCATGATGCGTTTCCGTTTGCGCCGCAAATCGCCCCTGAGCGCGATACCTTCGATTTGGATGAGCTGACCCTGATACGGCATCCCCTTGATACGGACTGCGGTCGCAGCCGGCCCTGGATCGGGAAAATACTCGAGACGAACCCGAGTCATATCCTCCCAGAACTCCGTCGCGTCCTCATCGGCGCCGTCAAATACGTAGTAGGTGTTCAGGCGCACGAGATCGACGAGCCCCAGTCCGGCGCGTTCGAGCGTTGTCTTCATGTTTTCGAATACGCACCGGGTCTGAGCGGCGATATCTCCCGGCGCGACCAGCGCGCCGTCCTTGGTCAGCGCCTGCTGCCCGCTGATGAAGACTTGATCTCCGGCCTCAACGGCTTGAGAGAAGGGAGAATCTACCCGCCAGCTCCAATCGCCATCGATGTATTCCTTGGTGGTGGAGTGCGGCATGTGTCATTCCCCTACATTTGACATTGCGACCGGGTCCCATCAGGCGGTCAGCGGCTCAATCTCATTCTGATACCTGATCGCAAGCGGCTTCACGTCGTATGGGCCAAGAAAGAGGCCCTTTTGCGAGATTTTAACGACCGCCTCTGCGACATCTCGACGGTTCGTCTCGAAAGCGTTCAAGGCTTTCTCGACATCTCGCGTCTCGGCTAACGCATCGCGCATAGCAAGTGCGTCGACGAAGGTCTGACTTGCCCCTTGCGCCATATCGGGCATCATCGGATGTGCGGCATCGCCGATAAGAACAATGCGCCCGTGCGTCCATTTATAGGGAACGCCGTCGACATCCTGCAGCGGGCTTTGCACAAGCAAATCCCGAGACGTATTGTTGAGCGTCTTGGGGATCGGCGTCTTCGTCCAACCGCCGAAGAAATCGATGAAGTCTTCGAAAGTCTTAGCACCCGACACCGACCCGAACCAATACGCCTTCCCCTTGCCGATGGGAATAAAGGACAGCCAGCCCTCGCGTGCGTAGAACCCGGTCTGCGCGGCCGGATCCACATCGACATCGCTAAGATCAATGACCGACCGGAAACGATAATCATAAAGTTCATTGGGGCGAAACGTAACGCCGCCGATCAACTGCTCGCGGACTTGCGAATTGATGCCGTCGGCGCCGATCAGGACGTCGGCTTCATAGGAATCTCCGTTGCCGAAATGGCAGATTGCCTTGTCGCCCGCGTTCTCAACCGAAACGACGTCGTGGTTGAACTTGATGTTCTCCAGCCCGACCGCGTCGCCCAGCATGCGCGCCAATTCCGGTCGATAAAGCCCCACGGCGGGGGCGCCGTATTTTTCCGGCCAATGACTGGTATCAGTCGAAAAGAGTTCCTTGCCCTCGGTGTCGAGCTCGATGTAGCGGTCGAGCTGGACCGAGATTTCTCGGTACTGCTCTCCGAGACCCAGGCCGTTGATCGCGCGACCGGCATTGGGCCATAAATTGAACCCCGCGCCCGTCGTCCGGATGTCGGGAGCCCTTTCGAAGACGTCCACTTCGTAACCCAACGACAACAGCCCGGCCGCCGTGGAAAGCCCGCCCACACCGGCACCGCAAATGCCAATCCTCATATTGCCTTCCCATTCCTCTGCCAATGCCGAGATACCCAACTAGCGCGCGGGTCTGACTCCAAAAGCCATATTAGATTTTGCGATCAGTATTGCGAGCAAGCCTCAGCATGTAAACTCCCGATCCCAAATCACTTTGGCCGGTCTCATCTGACACCAACGGGCTATTGGCCATACGGGTTTCAGTTGTCCGGCACGAAACTCCATATCTCAAACAAGAGGAAGTTCGGCACAGAATTGGCCCATAATGCGTTCAAGTTCGCATCAAACGTTCCAAAGGCGACGGTTCCGGCGGGAGAGTAATGGATTGCGGTAAGGAGATTTTTACCTGCGTTCCCTTATTTTTGGTGCTGAAAATTTCGACCTTCCCACCAAATCAATCTCTGATATCGCGCTCCGGTACCGGCCTTCAATTGCCGCTTCGCGCTTAATCGCGTTAACGAGTGCTTCTTCCGCTTCGGCCAACGCTTTCTTATCAGTTGAACTCTTTTCTCGCATTCAGTAGATTCAAATACCGTGCCGGGTTAAGGTATTATACACCCGTTAATACAAAATTTGATCGATTCCGTGTATTTCTGCGTCCGGGCAGTCATAGCTGCGCGTCGCCAAGGGGCCACATTCGGGCAGTTTTCGCCGAAATTAGCCTCCACGCATCTCATCCGCTAATATGCTGGTGGTTTGGTTGTTCCCATGGAGCGCCGATTCCTCGCCATCTCAACACCTGATTTGGTCAACACACATGCTGGATAAATTGCTTCATGCAATCACGCACGCCGATCTATTACACTCGTTGCCCCGTCCCAACGGCATCCGGCATTGCCTTTCAGACCGGCATGTTCACCGACGCGTTCGAGGATTCGGACTATGTGGTGCCCAACATCACCGAGCTGGGCCCCGACCATCAGGATGTTCACTACACACACTCGATCGACATGTTCATCCGCGAGGGGGGTGTGGCGCCGCCGGTATGGGCGCGCGCGAACGGCATCGACTCCGTGGCTCTTGGAATCACCTTCATGGAAGAATTCCAGGGCGTCTTCGTGCGCGCCGACGATCCGGTGGAGAGTGTCGCCGATCTTACCGGTCACCGTTTGGCCTTGCCGGTGTGGCCGCGACTTGTGTTCAATTTCTGGCGATTTGCGGCGCTGAAAGGTCTGACCTCCGCGCTTAAGGTTCACGATGTGCCGGTCAATTCGGTGGAATTTATCGATATTATCGAAGGCTGGGACCCGAGCGAGCGGCGAAACGTCGGTCTTCAAGAATTGAGCGAGCCCGCCCGTTGCGAGTATCGAGGCCAGCTCGAGGCTCTCCTCTCCGGAGAGGTCGACGCAATTTTCGGTAAGGGCCCGGAAGCCGGGCTGCTTCAGCGCGAGGCGGAAGGCCGTATCCGCCTGCTATACGACGTGAGGGCGGCCCCGGGCATAGCCGAGCGCGTCAACAACTCGACGCCGCGCCTCCTGACCACCTCCCGCCATGTCGTTGAGAATCATTTCGATGCGGTCGTTTGCTACCTTCGGACGGCCATTCGTGCAGCGAACTGGGTGCAAGATAACCCGGTAGAGGCGCGTGACTTAATCGCGCGGGAGTGCAGCATCGACGCCGACAAAATCGAAACATATCTGGAGCCGGACTACCGCGATAAATTTCTGCCGCAGCTCAATGGCGATTTGATGGAAGCGCTCGAGGTTGTGAAGTCGTTTCTCCATGAGCATCGATTTATCGATCAGGATTTCCCAGTAGAAGACTGGATCGAGCCCGGGCCGCTTATGCAAGCCTATCAACTTGAAGGCCTGACGGCCTCTCCTTCTCACTAACGGAAAGATATCATGACAGATTCCGATCAGCGCGAAGAAGTCCGCTCCCTCCATGACGCCTACGCGGCCGGTGACTCAAAAGTCACCTCCGTCGTCTACGACAACTGGTCGAAGGAATACGAAGCACACATGCGCGGCGTCGGCTATACCCATCCGGTCATGACCGCGGCCATGTTTACGCGCCACCAGCCGGCCGGCGACGCGCCGGTGCTCGACGCTGGTGCCGGCACTGGCATCCTCGGCGAAATCCTACCCGCGCTGGGTTATCCCAATATCGATGGTTTCGATGCATCGGCCGGCATGTTGGCTCTTGCCGCCAAGAAAGATTTATACCGAGATCTTAAATTCGGCCTGCTTGGCGAGCGGCTTGACTATGAAGACAACAGCTACGCCGGTGCCACTGCTTCGGGCGTCTATACCGAAGGCCATGCACCGCTCAGCAGCCTGGAAGAATTAACCCGCGTCGTGCAACCGAGCGGCTACATTGTGTTCTCCGTCGCCCGCATCTATCTCGGCGAACAGATCGAGGCCCAGGCCAAGCAATTGGCAGAAGCTGGAAAATGGCGCCATGCGGGCACATCGGGCCGCTACGATTCGACGCCGTTCGACGACAAAGCGATCATGGCGCAGATCCATGCGTTCGAGGTGTTGTGAGGCGCCAGCGAACATTAAGTGGACGGAAAGAGTGAGAAGGAAGATTCCATGAGCAAAACAAGCCACACACTGCTACCGACCTCCCTCGTCGGATCCTACGCGCAACCTGACTGGCTGATTGACCGAGAAAAACTCGCCGGACGGTTCCCACCGCGTACACGTGCACGCGAACTATGGCGTGTCGCCCCGGAATTCCTCGCACAGGCGCAAGATGACGCGACGCTTGTCGCGATCCGCGAGCAGGAAGAGGCCGGTCTCGATATCGTGACCGATGGCGAGATTCGACGCGAAAGCTACTCGAACCGTTTTGCTACGGCGCTCGACGGTGTCGACATCGACAATCCGGGAACCGCCCTTGACCGCAGCGGCCACCCAAACCCAGTGCCGCGCATCGTCGGTAAGATCCAGCGCAAGCATCCGGTCGAGGTCGAAGATGTGAAATTTCTGCGGGCCCATACCGACCGGCGGATCAAGATGACCGTGCCAGGTCCGTTTACCATGACCCAGCAGGCGCAGAACGAGTTCTACGACAATGAGGCGGACCTAGCGCTCGACTACGCGGCGGCGGTGAATGCGGAAGTGAAGAACCTGTTCGAGGCGGGTGCAGATGTCGTTCAATTGGATGAACCTTACATGCAGGCCCGCCCTGAAAAAGCGCGCGAATACGGCCTACAGGCACTGAACCGGGCACTCGAAGGCGTCGAAGGCGAAACGGCGGTGCATATCTGTTTTGGCTATGCCGCGATTATTCACGCACGGCCCGAGGGTTATTCCTTTCTGCCGGAACTGGCGCATTGTAATGCGCAAGGTATTTCGATCGAAACCGCGCAGTCAGAACTCGATTGTGTGGTGTTGGAAGAATTGCCGGAAAAGAAGATCATTCTCGGCGTGCTCGACCTCTCGACACACGAGGTGGAGTCGGCTGAGACGGTTGCAGAGCGCATTCGTCGGGCACTTCCCCATTGCGTGGCGGAGCGCATAATCATCGCTCCGGACTGCGGCCTGAAATACATGCCGCGAGCCTCCGCGCTCGGCAAGATCAAGGCGATGGTCGCAGGTGCGGCGATTGTCCGTGACGAAATACGTTAACGGCCCAGGGGCGAAGGACCTGCTCTAAACACCAGAGGATTTACGAGTACGATGCCTATACCTCGGCCGGCATAGGCTGGCCGTCCTGGTCGAATTCACCGACACGATAAGTGCCTTCCGGATTGCCGTTTCCGTTGTACTTGAAAAACTGGACATGGGTCGTGGGAACGCCGTAGCTTCGGGTGATCGGGCGTCCCTCCTCATCCTCTTGGCTTTGCCACATACGCAACCAATCGAGGACTTCCCCGCCGCGATCCAATGCGTCGGCCGAATGTGCTTCCTCAAGTTCGTCGACCGACATCCAGCGGTGTTGGCCCGCTGCGTCATTTGATACGTCGAGCGCCGGTGCCGCGGTTTGCAGGCGATGGCCGTATACCCGACATCTCCATTCTCCCGTATCGTCGTCGTCTGGTTGCTCGGCGAGGTCGACCAGCCAGCTGAGCCACGGCAACTGCAATCCGAGTTGTTCGCGCACTTCCTCGACCACGGACCCCATAACATTGCAAACATCTAGAATGCCCGCGGTTGGGTCCTCTGCGGCGGCGAATTTCGGAAGCCGCCATCCGTCGGTGTCATTTCCGATGACGAGCACTTTCTCTTCGCTGTCTTCGATCAACAATCGCGCTTCGTCGATGCCGCCTACCGCCCCGTCGCGCAGCGCGGCATATTGACCATCGCCCCGATGGTAGGGGATGAGGTGTTTGGCGTCGTCCGGCAGGAACTCGTGCACGGCGGATGGGTAGATTGTCGGGCCGCAGGCGGGCGGCGATGATTTTGCGTGGAACTTCATATAAAGCCCGCAGCGGTCGGAGTTGCCGTAGTTGGGGCGCGCCTCATGCCACAGAAATCCGTCCATCAAGACGACATCGCCCTTCTTCAAGGATGGATCTATCAGCTCGATTTTATGCGCCTCGGGAACTTGGGCGGCGTCCACCTGATGCACGCGACCGTCCGACGGCAATAGGGTGGATTTACGATGCGAACCGGGCGATACCGCGAGCGGGCCTGCGGTATCAGTGTAGTCGATGAAGGGGATCACCGCGAACATCCACTTGACGTAGGAGCCGACGCTTCGCCAAGGCTTGTAGTCGTAATGGGCGCCGCTGCCTTTAACGAACGGCTTGTCGCTCAAACCCGCTCCTGGTGGGCGCATAATGGACCAATATTGCGCCAATGTGGCGGGCTCACCGAAGAGCTCTTGGATCGCCACCATGATGGCTGGGTGCGCGAGGCTCACTTCCGCAATGTCCGGGTGTTCTTCCAAAACCCGCGGGCCCATTGAATGGATACCCGGCAATGGATATGCCGACCCCTCCTTGTAGGTGTCATAATCGCCGCGTTTAAAGGCTGCGCGGATTGGCCCTGCGAGACGTTCCACTTCCGCCTCCGTCAGGACGCCCCGCAGGACGTAATAACCGTTCTTCTCGAATTCATCCTTCATAGCATGGCCTTCCGTATCCGGGGACGAGCGGCTCCAACATTCCTTTCAAAATACGCGCGACGTGGCGAATCTCAAGACACCACTTGGCCGAAAGCCCCGTCTGATTCCATCCGGATAGAGCGCTGGAACGCCGACGTGGTGTCAGCGGAACATCAGTTCCTTGTATCCCTGCGCGGCGACCTGCTCCGTCTGCTCGCGGTAGCGTATGGCACCACCGTAATATCCTAGCACGCGGATAGTTTGACGGCCGGGTACATTGACGTTCACGCCCGTCTGCCAGCTCGGTATTTGGCCCGCGAGGCGGCCCTCGTTGACTTCCTTGACTTGAGCTAGCCACTTTTTCGCCTCTTCCGGGCGGGCCTCGACACGGCTGTAGCCGTGCTCGCGCATGTGGCGGATGATGCCAATGTTAAAGTCGACGATCTTCTCGATGTGGCGCGGGATATTACCACGCGAGGTATGTGGTCCCAGCACCATCAGCAAATTCGGAAAGCCATCGTTTATAACGCCGAGAAAGGTCTTCGGCAGGTCGTCCTTCCAGTCGTCCCGGAGGCGCCGACCGCTGGGCCCGCGGATATCGATGTTGTCGTAGCCGCCGGTCACCCCGTCGAAGCCGGTGGCGTAGACCAGAATGTCGAGCTCGTGCTCCTCCGCTGCCGTTCGGACACCCTCGGCGGTTATCCGCTTGATCGGTGATTCAAGCGTGTCGACAAGGCTGACATTCGAGCGGTTATAGGCCTCGAAATAGCCGCTCTCCAGCGGCAGGCGGCGGAGGCCGAAGCCGTGGTTTTTCGGTATCAGCTTTTCGGCAATTTCCGGGTCATTGACACGTTCACGGATCTTGCGGGACATGAATTCGGTCGCGAGCGCATTGGCGCGCTCGTCCGTCAAGATGTCCCGGTAATTGCCGATCCAAATACCGAATCCGGATTCGGAATAAAGTTTCTCCCAAAAAGCCTCCCGCTCTTCCGGCGTGGCTTCGAGCGCGCTGCGCGGGTCCGGGGTGTGGATGAAACAACCGGCCGTCTCCCAACAGCGCGCATAAATTTCGTCGTAGCGGGCTTTGATGTCGGCCTGCTCTTCCGGCGTGATTTTCGAGTTATTCAACGGTGCCGCCCAGTTGGGATGGCGCTGGAACACGGTCAGATGGGCGGCCGTATTTGCGATCTCCGGGATCGCCTGGATCGCAGTCGCACCCGTGCCGATGACACCCACCCGCTTGCCCTCGAACGACACTGGCTCGTGCGGCCAACGGGCGGTGTGGAAGGCTTGGCCCCGGAAGTCGTCGCGGCCCGGAATGTTGGGAAGCGTCGGCGCGGAGAGCACACCAAGACAGGAAATAACGAGCGTTGCGCGCACCCGGCTGCCATCTTCAAAGGTGACGGTCCATTGGCCGGATTCGTCGTCAAATTCAGCGGCGGAGACCTTCGCGTCGAAAGTTATGTCGCGGCGGAAGTCGTACTTGTCGGCGACAAGGTTCAGATATTCGAGTGTATCCGGCTGCGGCGAGAAATGTTCCTTCCAGTCCCATTCCTGAAGCAGTTCCTTGTCGAAGAAATAGCCGTAGGACCAGCTTTCAGAGTCGAACCGGGCGCCTGGATAGCGGCACCAATACCATGTGCCGCCGACGTCGGAGCCGGCCTCGAACACGCGGAAATTCACCCCGAGCTCGCGCAGACGATACGTGACGTACATACCGGAAATGCCGCTGCCAATGACAAGTGCTTCGTATGTCGGGATGTTTTCGCTCATACCGCGCCGCGATTAAGCTTTAAAGTCTGTTGCTGCATTTTCAGAAAAGGTCGGCCTGACCTTAAGTTATCCAGTTCCACGTGAGAGGCCTTGGTGACGTAGAACGCCCCGTGGGGACGACTGGAAAGTAACATAGATCAACACCACAGAGCGGCAAGATTGGTTGCCCCGCCTCATAGGCTGCACTCAGTCTCACCTACGTTCCCAGGATTAAACATTCAGGAAAGTTTCGGTTTGGCGATCGCGTTGGGCAAGAAGAAGACAACTGTGAAGGTACCTGCTGCGCCTATGGCCATCATAATGAAGAGGATAACAAAGCTCCATTCGGCATGAATCCAGGCAATCAGCGGTATCGCTATCGCGGAGACAGAGAACGTGACCACATACCGAAGGGCGTAGGCACGGCTGCGCCACTCGCTCCGCGTGATGCGACCGACGAGCACGTCGTTGATGGGGATCTGTCCGAATACCACCAGCATGAACCCAAGCGAGATAAGGAGTGCCGGCAGCCCGGTCAAATTTACCATAACGACGAAGAAAATGGCCTGCAGCGCCGCGACGACGGCAAAGATAATGCGAATGGAATAGCGGTCAATAAGATACCCGACGGCGAGCTGTGCAAAAGCGGCAACAGCAAAAACCAAAAAACTATACATCCCAATTAACGTCGCACTATTCGCAATATCCGTCAGTCGTTCATCGAAAATTTTGGGCAAGGCGAATGTCGTACTCCGCATGATAAAACCACCAATCGCCGTGGTGGTGAAGATTATCGCGAAGGTTCGGATTATGAGAGTCCGATCGATCGTCATTGTCCCCGCCCCAGCCTTCTTGGCAGCCACGCCACTCGCGACTTCGGCCGCACGTGCGGCGCGACCAGCGCAAATGAATAAGATGTACGCGAAGCCAAATCCGATCGAGATAAGTCCCGGCACGACAAAGGCGGCGCGCCAGCCATTGGTGTCGATCAGCAACCCGGTCATGAGGGCGGCCACCGCGATGCCCATATTGCCGAAGATGCCGTTAATCGCGAGCGGAATGCCTGTCTTCTCGCGACCATGGACGACCATGGCGATGCCGACAGGATGATAGATTGCGGCAAATATGCCAATGAACAGCAAGCCTATCCCAATTTGCAAAGGTGCCTCTGCGAGCGCGGTAAAAGCCGTGCTCGCGCCGATGCCGATGAAGAAGATCGCCATCATGCTCTCACGGCTCCATTTGTCCGCTAGCCAGCCGACAGGAACAGCAAGAGCGCCGAAGGCGACGAGCCCTGGGGTCGCGTATAGAATGAGCTCCGAATAGGTCATGCCCCATTCCGCCGTGAGGCTGAGCGCCGCGACAGTGGCGAAGATCAAAACAAACATATGGTCGAAAAAATGACCGATGTTTAAGAATAAAAAATTAATCCGGTGGTATGTCATGTGTCCTACCTCTGCCCCAAAACCCAACGAGGCCGTTGACAATGTTGGATTGGTATCCGGAAGTCTGAGAGTTGCGTCGAGGTAGCAGCTCACCAATACAGGTGATTTTCTACACAATCCGGAACTGCTTACTGGATGCAGTCATGCTTGTAGATACGCTTTTGGTAACCTGTCCCGGATTGATCTTAGGACCAGCTAAAGGGCGCTTATCGCCTCCGCCAGCTGAACACAGCAACACCGTGACAGCTCAAACAAGAAACAGGTCCTCGTCGTTCTTAAGGAAATCATAAGCGGTTCGGTTGATGGGCGTATGCTCTACGGCTTCCTGGTCAAACCGCTCAATCCATACGAACAATTCGTCCACGCGCGCCTCTTCGTGATCGTCAGTGAGGTCCGCCGCTTTGACGCCGAAGCCCATGTTCTCTATACGCTTGCGAAGTTTGTGCGCCATTTCCGCATCACCCTTCGAGAGGGCCGCTTCAGCCTCTGCAACAATGAACGACTTCTGACACTTAAGGACGTAAACGATGGCCTGCTCGACCGTCTTAATCGACATTTCGGACAACTCCTTGATTGTAGAACGAGAGTTAGCCGAACTTTCTGCAAAAGACAAACACACCCAAAAAAAGAAATCGGAGGACAGGTTCCTTCGAGCGGCAATGCATATAGGTTCTCTTTAAAGCAAACACCGCACCCCACGCAGAGATTGAAGGAGAAGGCACATGGCCGTTCAAACCAAAACCATTGACTACACAGATGGCGACGCCGCGCTCGAGGGCTATTTCGCCTGGGACGATGCGGTCTCCGGCCCCCGTCCCGGCGTATTGATCGTGCACGCTTGGGCTGGACGTAGCCCCTTTGAAGAAAAAGTCGCACGCAAACTCGCTGGACTCGGTTATGCGGGCATGGCGATGGATGTCTACGGCAAGGGCGTGCTCGGCGGCAGCCCAGAGGAAAACACCAAACTCATGACGCCGTTCCAAGAAAACCGCCCGATGCTCCAGAACCGGCTTAAGATCGGCCTCCAAGTGCTCCGTGACCAAGGGCAAGTCGATGCGAAAAAGACTGCCGCCACCGGTTACTGCTTTGGGGGAATGTGCGTCCTAGATCTCGCCCGCACCGGGGAAGAATTTCAAGGTGCCGCGAGTTTTCACGGCTTGTTCAATAAGCCTGGAAACACCGACGGTAACGCCATCAAGGCCAAGGTGCTCGCTTTGCACGGTTGGGATGATCCAATGGTACCGCCGGCGGACGTCACGGCGCTCGCCGAAGAACTCACGGCGGGCGGCGCGGATTGGCAAATCCATGGCTACGGAAATACGCTGCACGCCTTCACCAACCCTGAAGCGAATGCACCGGACATGGGTGCTATGTACCAAGCGGACGCCGACCGCAGGTCATGGCAGGCAATGGAGAACTTTCTAGCCGAAGTGTTCGCTTAAGCGCCAAATAGGGGGATAGATTGAGCTATCTCCCTATTTTTATTGCCCCACAAAACGGCTCTGGATATCCCTAATCCGCGTGAGCGCCTCCGAGGGCAGTGGGCCTTTCTCGACGGCTGCGGCCGCACCCTGAACCTGCTCTATATTCGCTATGCCGATTTCGACGGTCGAGAGGGTTGGGTGAGAGATCGCATATCGAACCGCGAGCTCGGGCAATGTTTCCGCAATACCGTCATCGACGAGCGACTGAAAGGCGAGCCCA
>JBMYRC010000016.1:0-44751 GCA_049601975.1 Alphaproteobacteria bacterium
TCCTTCGTCTTCATATTCTTTGACGATGTTCCAGCCCATTCGTTCACAATACTCACGGACTTCAATTTTCTGGTTGTTTGTGCGTTGTTCTGATGTCGAACAACGGAAATAGCATGCAACCTTGCGGTCCATTCAAATCTCATCAAATTGTTAAGGAATATTATAGAGAAGTTAAGGTATTCCTTAACCCTCTCCACATAGTAATAATACTAAAAATCAAGGGTAGCGTCAAGACTACCTTGCAGCAACCCATTGTTTTTGCTATATTTTATTATTTTTGTTGATGATAAATGACAGATTAGAAACGCCACAGATGCATATTTATTTTTAGCTTCTTCAGTTGACCGTGAGATAGAGAAAAATTCTCGATTCAAAGAGGCAAAACGAGGATTTCTTCCGTGGTGTATCCGAGTGGTGCAATGTGATGGATTAGATGAATACGATCTTGGTGGTTCCATCGTTTATTTCTGCCAGATCGTTCTGGACCTTATGTGCCAAGGACCTCCTTATATAATCTAATGGATTCACATTCCATTTATCACATACCGTGTCGATACTGTTTCTGAGGTCTTCTGAGAGCCTGAGTGAGGTTTGTGTCGTATAGCGTTGTTTCATGTATTTTCCTTCGATGTGGTCAACATCCTATTCGATCTGACAGATGGATCAGTAGTGGATCGTGGATGTGACTGAAATGTTCTGTAGCTATTTATAACGGTGGTGACGGAATCTATCCGGCAACAGGACAGTTTTATCCGCTAACCGGTCCTTCTTGGACTTTTGGGAGACACTTGTCTTATTCAGTTGTTTCCTGATAGTAGAAAATGAGTGGTAAGACGGTTTATTCATCGTTCAGAAAGTCCTCTCGAAACTGATCAATCTCTTCATCGGCCATCAATTTGATCGTGTGACCATCGCCATAAGTCACATCCACCTCTCTTGGGTCGATGTTCCATAATCTGGACCTGATCCAGTTGATGAGGTGTTTTGCGTGAGTGGCGTGACTGTGTTTTTGATTCATTTTCATTTGATGAGGAATGTCAGTCTCCTCTCGCCCATAACTCAACACGACAGAGGTGCTGGCTATGGTGATCTTGGTATTATGGTCGTCATCAGGGAAAGAAAATGAAACTGTGTAAGGAAACTTCACAGAGTAGGCAGAGTATGGGTTTTCCAGTGTCTCTGTCTGGTTGAGGGTATCGTCTTCAGTCATGGTCATAACATCCTAAATAGATGACAGGTCTAGACTGTTGGAACCGTCATTGATTCCTTGTCTGATCAGAGTAAGGAGAAACCTTAGTCTTGCCCTGTCATTGATATTTAGGGATGCAGATAATCACTTGGATAAGGATGAAGACTGACCTTGATATATTCTTGAACCAGTTCTTGTTGATAATGATGGTGAGCTTCTTTGGTAAGACTTTTTAGATAAGGGTCTAAGGATTTATAATCGTGTAGGAATGTTTTGATATTATTGATTCGGGACATTTTATTTTCCTTCTTATTTTTTTATTCATTTATCAAATGTATTATTTTTGAATGATTATTCTGCGGTAGTGTTTAGTTCAGACACACTTAACCTACTCAGGAAAAGTGCATCAAAACTGTTCTGCTTGCAGCGTCCAGTCGTTACATCTCCATCAGAGAAACTTATTGAACCAATACTATCACGTTTGAAATTCAAGAAGTTGGGTGGGTAATCCGATATCCCATTCACTCACATCATTGGGGTCTTCCAAATCCATGTGAGTTCTTCCTCTACTTGAACTACGGTCAGGTCATGGAGCCGATGAAGATGACATCCATGTTCTGCGAAGGTAAATTATTCCTTCATCCTGCTGGTAATATTTCATCACCCATATCCAACTTTGGTGATAACTGAAATCGTCAGATTACAAGGTCCTTGCGGGTGCAATCTGTGTTCATTCTATTTTATTTCCCCATCAGTTCTAACAACACCATCGGCATCTAACATCAGTGTGGAGAATCCCATCATCTTGACTGGGAAACCGGAGTTCCTTTTATTTAGTCGTTTTGAGATGCGTGGGAGACACATTTTTCAATAAAAATGAACATATTAAAATTACGCAATAATATTACGTTATAATCTAATGCTAACTAATTTTGATTAGACCTTCAGTAGATATCTTCTCGTTTCGAGGATGGTGGTTCAACGTGTTAACAGGAACCTTCATTTCTTATATTGCAGACCCTACTCAACCTTACTCACCGCAAACCCAGATGCACCCTTACCTTTTGATCGTTTGATGACATAACCCTTGCTCCCCAACCGGAATGCCTTGTCATGTACCAGTGAAGACAGGGCTTCTTCGATCTTCACCGCAACAGGGTCAATCTGAACCGAGTTCTCTTTGGTCTGCGTCTTCATCCATTTCGTAAACGCATTATCTGCAATCTCATTTCCCAGACTTTTGCGTAGTGCGTTCAACTTACGGATTTGACCTTTATTGAGAGTTGCTTCGTTTATCATTTTGTATTTTCCTTAGATATGAGAAGGACGGGTATAGAGTTGCGGACCAATCAAACCAAGAGTTTTCGCACCAAATGTCCAACTGGCAAATTGACTACAGAGTGAAATATAACATCACATTCCAACATAACGATGGTCGTACAGAAGCGGTGACTGACAGTGTGATCATGGAGGCTCGTTCTCAGGAAGAAGCTGAGGCGATTATCCTACATCAATATGAACACAATGGTGTTCCACTCACTTCTTTTCCTGATGGATGGCATGGTGAAATCAAGAATGAAAAACTGGAGATTGATGAGATTATAAAGGTCTGGGAATACTGATATCAGGGTGTTCCACTATAGTCGTCAGTGGTCCATCGTTTAGATTCTGGATGTCATTTAGACCATATTACGAATGACGATAGGCGGTGTTAGGTAGTCTCACACATTGGGTTTCTTAGGTGCAAAGGTATCCTAAATGCACTGGAAACCCTTCGCTGCGTCTTTCAGACCATAGATAGAATGGTAATGCATTTTGGAAGAAAGTTGGTGCGCCCGGCAGGATTTGAACCTGCGGCCTCAGGATTAGGAATCCTGCGCTCTATCCGACTGAGCTACGGGCGCAACCTCACCAAATCGTTATTGATTGAGATGTGCAGTGTCAAATAAATCCCAATCAAGATATTCACAAATCGTTCACACGGTAACAATATGCGGAAAACACTATAGTTTGTGCGGTTTTTTACTATGTTTGGGATGGACCCATATATTAGGAATCCTGCGCTCTATCCGACTGAGCTACGGGCGCATTGTGTCGAATTTATAACACCATCAGCGCAGCCAGAAAGCTTGGCCCATATAATTTCCTAATTAGATCAGTCGAAGAGGCTGTTCAACGGGATTGAATAATAGATGAGAGCGGTTTCCGTACCCGGGTTGTCGTCGCCGATGCTGGCATTTGACAGATGGTGCACCGCGACGCCAAGACGCGAACGGTCATCGAACCGGTAAGCCAGCTCGAAGCCTGAGCGGAATTCGATCACATGGCCCAGATCCTGGCCGTCACCTTCGGTATAAGCACCCACTGCTGTATTTGGGGTTAGCACCCATCGGTTGCCGAAATAGATGTCCAGCAGGAAACCGAAATAGCCGTATAACGACGCATCCGACGTAGCGAAACCGCCGACGAAGGGACGGATTTTCCAGAGCTCGTAATCCGAGCGGTACTCGATGTTGAATGCGGCACCTTGTTTGCGGTCCGCGATGACACCCGTAGCGCCTGCGCCCAGCGAAATAAACGCCGGTTCGTCGTCAGCGGTGGCCGGATGGGTCGCTGCCATTGCAGCGAAAAGCACAATCGCAAGTTTAATGAGCGTTTTCAAACGCCTGCTCCCCTACTCTTAGCTCGCGCATGATAGTCTAATCGGCGCAAAGCGCAATCCTTTCTCAAACAGCCTTAATTGCCGGGTAAAGCTTTGAAACGCTCCATGGCCGTAATCAGTTCGCTGCGAATGCCCGGCTCCATAGCCGAATGCCCGGCATCGGTCACAATGTGCAGTCTTGCACGGGTCCAGACTTCCGACAACTCGACCGCGCTAACCGCTGGGCAGACAGCGTCGTAACGTCCTTGGACGATGACACCCGGTATATCATTCAGCAAATTAGCGTTCTTTAGAAGCGCGCCTTCCTCCATGAAGCAATTATTCACGAAATAATGCGCCTCGATTCGAGCCAGCCCCAACGCCGTTGCCGGATCAAGAAATGAAGAGACTGCTTCTGGATTGGGCCGCAACGTGGAACACGATCCTTCATAACGGCTCCAGATACGTGCTGCCGGCAGGTGCACCTTTGGGTCTGGGTCGACCAGCCGCCGATGGTAATTGCCAAGTAGGTCGCCGCGTTCATTCTCCGGCAGGTGATCAGCGAATTCGCGCCATGCTTCAGGGAAAAGGCGCCTCATGCCGGTCATGAACCAATCGACTTCGTCATTTCGGCACAGAAAGATGCCGCGCAATATCAATCCAAGACATCGGTTGGGATGCTGCTCGGCATAGGCCAGCGCTAAACTCGACCCCCATGAGCCGCCGAATACATACCATTTAGAGATATCGAGCCGCTCCCTCAGCGTTTCGATATCATCCACCAAGTCGCTCGTCGTATTGTTCGTCAAATCACCAAGCGGCGTCGAACGCCCCGCCCCGCGCTGATCGAAGATGACAATTCGATAATGCCGAGGATCGAAAAATCGGCGATGCGCCGGAACCGCCCCGGCACCGGGTCCGCCGTGCAAAAAGACCACTGGTACACCTTCGGGGTTGCCGCTTTGCTCCCAATAGACATGATGCGGATCATCGACTGCGAGTGTGCCGGTTTCATAGGGTTCGATTTCGGGAAATAAAGTATGTCGGTTCATGCTGCTTCCATGAAGATCACCAGCGGCGTCATCTTTCAAATTTGCCGCACTGTGGTGTGAGCGGTTTGATTATTTTTCCTGCTGTGGTTTTGCCCTTTACCACCCTCGCAGGCCAGCAGAAAGGCTTGGAGCCCGGCGGTAGCACCACCATAGTCGAACTTGTCGACGGAGACACGCTGTGTCTAGACACCGGCAGACAAGTCCGGCTTATCGGCCTTCAAGCACCCAAAATACCGCCTGGCAGAGCCAATTTCAAAGCATGGCCCTTGGGTGAGGAAGCCGAGTCAGTACTGGCTAAGATGGCTTCGGGAAAACGACGCAGGCCGTCTTACGTTGGACGTAAGAGTGATCGGTATGGCCGCTTGCTTGCGTGGTTACATGGTTAAGGAATTTGGACTCAGGGCGAAATGCGGCGCCTTTGCTGGGCCGATGTCTATTCCTTTCCAGAACACCGTCGTCTGGTCCGCGAAATGTTTGGGCTGGAAAGACAGGCACGGGAATTTAAGCGCGGTATTTGGGTACATCCCTACTATAGAATACGGCAAGTGGGCGGTTTACGCGGCAATATAGATACATCTCAGGTCATTGAAGGACGGGTGGGAGATGTTGCAACGGTGAAGGGACGCACGTATTTAAATTTTGAAGCTGATTGGCGCAGCGACTTCACCGTATCTGTGGCGCCACGGGATCGGCGGCCGTTCGCCGACGGTCCTGTTAAGCTGGTCGATATAAAAGGCCGTCTTGTCCGTGTTCGTGGATGGCTCGGATGGCGCAATGGCCCGATGATCGAGGTCACGCATCTGGAACAGATCGAGGTGTTGGAATGATAGACGAGAGTTGCAAATCTACTGCCACACTCTGGGAACCAACTCGCCGGCAGTTCGGCGTCCTGGCCGCAGCGGGACTTGGATCTTTTTGTGCCGGCTGCGCCGTAAATCCCGCGACCGGGGATCAGCAGGTCATGTTGATGTCCGCCGACAAAGAACGCCGATTTGGAGCCGCAGAGCATCCGAAAATTTTGCAAGAATTCGGCGGCGCCTACGATGATCCGAAAGTATCCGGCTACATTGCCGCCATTGGCGGCCGCCTGGCGGCGGCAACGGAACTGCCGGGCGAAAACTTCACCTTTACGGTACTGAACAGCCCGATCGTCAATGCGATGGCTCTGCCGGGCGGTTACGTCTACGTAACCCGTGGGTTACTCGCTTTGGCCCAGAACGAGGCCGAAGCGGCAGGGGTTATAGGTCACGAAATCGGCCATGTCATTGCTCGTCATACGGCGGCACGGATCAGCCGCACCCAAGTCACGCAATTTGGACTGATTGGCTTGGCGATACTGGGCGGGGTCGCGGGATTGCCGAGCGGTACCGGCCAAATCGCGAACTCACTGGCGTCGCTGCACCTTCGGGGGTTCTCGCGCGATCAAGAGTTCGAAGCCGATACCTTGGGCATCCGTTACATGTCTCGCGCCGGATACGATGCCGGGGCGATGGCCTCATTTTTGGCCCAATTAAGGGCACACGCCAGTCTTCGCGCGCGGATAAAAGGGGAGGCTCCCGATGCAGTCGATAGTTTCGACATTATGGCGACACATCCGCGAACCTTGGATCGCATCAAACGCGCGACAACCGTAGCCGGCCCCGTACCTGGGCATGCGCGGAATTTACATCGCAAAGCCTATCAAAGCGCTATCGACGGTATGATTTTCGGCGACGATCCAGATTTTGGTGTCATTCGGGGTCGGGAATTCGCGCATCGAGCGCTGCGGTTTCGCTTTGAGGTGCCGGAGGGATTTATTTTGATCAATCAGCTGAGCGCAGTCATTGCCCGCGACAAGCGGCTGCGGTCAACAATTACTTTCGATTTGGATGTGCGGCGGAGCAGCGGCGCCATGACGAGTTATCTGGTCCGTGATTGGGCTAAATCCCGCATGAATGATGTCGTGTCACTCACGGTCAACGGGCTTCCCGCCGCCACCGGCTGGTTCGTACCCAACACAAAAAATGGCCAAATGATAGTGCGGCTCCTGGCAATCCGGGGCGGTCCGTCGGAAGTATTCCGTTTTATGTTTCTAACGCCGCGCGCGGTCACCGAGCGGATGTCAGTGCCGTTCCGACGTATGACGTATAGCTTCGGGCGCCTATCACGCAAAGAAGCTGCCGAGATCACAGCCCTGAGGTTGACGATCCGTCGACGCCGGAACGAGAGCTTAAAATCGCTCGTCCGGCGTATGCAAGTAGATACTCATGCCGATGACTGGTTCGAATTGCTGAACGGTTTTGCATCCGGCAATACGCCGACACGCGGAGATACAGTTCGCTTGGTCGTCTAGCCCATGATCGTGCCGAAGCTTACGCTTCGATCATCAAGTCACTAGGCAAATCTGTCCGCTGACTGATCGATTTTCGCAGTTTCGTCAGTGCCCGGTGCTCAAGCTGCCGCACACGTTCCTTGCTTACACCTAAAACGCGGCCCAGCTCTTCGAGCGTTGCTCCGTTTTCGGTCAAACGACGTTTGCGGATGATTGTTTGTTCCCGTTGCGGCAATTCGCGCAGCGCTTCAACGAGCCAACGCGCGCGGGTCCGGCCATCGTGGACGCTGACGACAGTTTCTTCGGAACTCGGACGCTGATCAGCCAGGAAATCTTGCCAACTGTCTTCCGATTCATCCGAGACAGGCGCATTCAGCGATTGATCGCCGCCATTGAGGCGAATTTCCATCGCTTCTACTTCATGCACATTCACCTTCAGCTCGTTGGCGATGAATTCACGGGATTCCTCACTCAACTGCTCACCGCCGATATCGTCAATTTGCGCGCGCAGGCGGCGCAGATTGAAGAACAGCGACTTTTGCGCCGCCGTCGTACCGGTACGCACGATCGACCAGTTGCGCAAAATGAAATCCTGCATGGCGGAGCGAATCCACCACGAGGCGTAAGTTGAAAACCGCACGCCGCGATCCGGCTCGAAGCGTTCCGCCGCCTGCAACAGGCCGACATTGCCTTCTTGGACCAAATCGCCCATCGGCAGGCCGTAGTTGCGGAACCTGGAAGCGATACTAATCACCAGCCGCGTATAGGCACGGACCAATTTGTGCAGCGCTACTTCGTCCTGGCTGTCGCGCCATCGCTTCGCGAGATCATATTCGATCTCCCGCGACAGTAGCGGTTCTTGCATTGAAGTTTTGATAAACTTGAGGTTTGCCCGCTGGGTTTGCGGATCGTCAATGTAAGCCATTCCCTCCCCTTGGCGCCTTCGAAGGCACGCTCCCTAGGTATTTATCGTGGTTTTTAATAACTCACTGTGTAACTAGGTTATTGAATCCATAAACGGGAAGCAAGAAAATTCATCCGGACAAATTTTAAAATTCATCCGGACAAATTTAAAGTCTCGAATTTAAGCTTCTAGGCGTTCGATAATTAGCCCGTTGGGCGTGAAACACACGGCGATCAGGGCGCCTCCAAAACCGCAACCTCCATCGATCGTCACAGTATAATCGTTCTCATGGAACCCACCGTGATCGGGGTCGTATCCTCTGACAACCTTGGCAAATTGGCCGAAAGGCTTGTCAATTTGCGCAAAACTATGGCCCGCCCACCACAACACATCACTTTGTTCTTCAACGGGTTTCTCCGTATCGATCCCCGCATTTACGAAAAGCAAGGATTCTTCAGCGGTATATGCCGCACGCTTCAGCGCGCTCATGAAGGCTACATGTCCGAGGCGTTCTTGCATGGCAGCGCGAACCGACCCTGTCCACTGCGCGATGGTCATTGGCCCGGCGCGCTGCCCCAGAATATCCGCGCTGGAGTCGCCCGCATAAGCGGTTAGGGTGGCCGCCAATCCGCGCTCACCCATCCAGCTCATCACTTCCACGGGGTCGACAGCGAATTGCAGTTGCAATACCCGGTGCCACATTTCTTCTTGGCTGCCACGCAGAAAGACCAGATCGCCCGTATCCATGAAGGGGGGGCGCGCTAAAAATTCACGCCGGAATTCCAACAATTCGTCGATGGTTCCGACAATATCAGGGCCGTAGCCAATGTAATTTCCGAGATAAACTAAGCGGTCGCCATCTTGCAGCCGTTCACTCAATTGGCAGTGCAACTGGCGCAGGCGTTCTACTTCGCCATGAATCGAGCCAATAGCCCAAACCCGGCGAGCTTCTCGTAGAACTGCGAAGGCATTTCCGTCAGACATTCACTTCGCCGAACCGTGCCTTTGCCGAATGCCGCCGCTTAAATCCAGTCTTTAGGCGGCTTTTAGCATGTTTTCCAATTTCTCGGTCGCCGACTCTTCATCGATATCCTCTACGGCGGCTAGCTCCCGTGCAAGCCGGTCGAGCGCGGCCTGATAAATTTGGCGTTCACTATAGGACTGATCCGGTTGATCCTCCTTGCGGTGAAGATCACGCACGACTTCGGCAATGGAGACCGGATCGCCAGAATTGATTTTGGCCTCATATTCCTGGGCGCGGCGACTCCACATGGTGCGGCGAACCCGGCTGCGGCCTTTCAGCGTCTTTAAGGCGCCCTTCATTTCGTCGCGCGACGATAATTTGCGGAGCCCGGATTCTTTCGCTTTATCCGTTGGAACCCGCAAAGTCATCCGGTCTTTCTCGAAACTGATGACCACCAGCGTAAGTTGAGTGCCGGCGATCTCCTGATCCTCGACACCCATGACCTTGCCAACACCATGGGTTGGATAAACGACCCAGTTTCCGATTTTAAATTCCGAGTGTTCTTTCTCTGCTTTCTTCTTCGGCACGTTCTACCTCTTCATCAATCGACACGCCTCTACGCGCGTCCTTGGCACAAAAATATCCGCTGATACGCACCAGATATATCCGATAACCAGTTGCAATATCGGGACAGCACCGGAACTCCGTAAAGGGCCTGGCGCCGCATTCCAAAGCTTAACGGCTAGGTGGTGGCGTCCGGCAATCACGTCATGAAGATAATAATAACACGTCACAACACTTGGTTACAGCCCCGCCAAAAACTGACGGATTCGCTGTACCACTGATGAAAGGACTGGTGCGCTCTAACTCTCGCCAGGACTCGAATCGAAATATTTCTCAAACTTGCCGGTTTCGTCCTTAAATGCGTCCGCATCTTCCGGTGACGGGGCCTTGCGGGTGATATTCGGCCATTTTTCCGAATAATCGCGGTTTACTTCCAACCACTTCTCCGCTTCGCCATCCGTATCGGGAATAATGGCCTCAACCGGGCACTCCGGCTCGCAGACGCCACAATCAATGCATTCGTCCGGATGGATCACCAGCATGTTCGCGCCGACGTAAAAACAATCGACTGGGCACACTTCGACGCAATCCATGTATTTGCATTTGATGCAAGTTTCGGTGACGACATAGGTCATTCAGTTCTCTCCTTCGCACTCCGAATTCGCCGGTTTCGGCCAAGCCGGCAAATTTTCATCACCGGTAACAGAACCTTCTCGTATTGCATGGATGATCCACACAATACACCAGCCGCATACAGTCAAATACAAACAAGCGACTGCGGACGCAATAGCCTCAAACGAGAATTATGTACACGGCTTGCCGTCGTCGGGAGCCAAGCCTATAAACCGCCCATGTCTGAAGACCTCCGCCGCTACGCTCCCGCGACCGCTCGCAACCGTGATCCGCTCCTGCAAGTTCTGAAATCGCTGCTGCCACAAACCGGGACGATTCTTGAAATAGCCAGTGGAACCGGTGAACACGCCTGCTATTTCGCCCCTTCCTTCGGCGATGCAGTTTGGCAACCGACCGACACAGATGAGAGCGCGATTGCGAGCATTAACTCCCACCGCCAGGCTGATGCGCCGGCAAACCTCGCCTCACCTCTGTATCTGAATGTGATGGAATCGGAATGGCCTGTAAGTGCGGCCGACGCAGTGTTATGCGTGAATATGGTGCATATTGCACCTTGGGCCTGTTGCGAAAGCCTGCTCCAGGGATGCGCACATGTACTGCCGCCGGGTGCTCCTCTGGTGCTTTACGGTCCCTTCAAGCGAGACGGGGCGCACACCGCGCCCAGCAATGCGGAATTCGATCAAACATTGCGCCGACAAAATGCCGACTGGGGAATTCGCGATATAGGCGAAATCGACGAGGCGGGGAAAGCGCGGGGCCTTACGATCGAGGATCCAATCACCATGCCGTCCAACAATTTCTGCCTTGTCCTCCGAAAAACGAACACCGCAAGCCCAAGCTAAAACCCTAACTGGCGCGTTCTCGAAACTGGTCGAGTGCGCGCCGTTCGCTTTTGGTTGGCCGCCCGGCACCGCGCGGCCTTTCGGCAACGGACGGTTCCTTCGGTTGTCGCTGCGGCGGACTTAAATCCTTATAGAGGCCTTGCGCTTCGCTTGCCGGACCGCGTCTCTCACCGAGCGCTAGTATTTTGATCACGCGAATATCCGTTCCCTTTGGGAAGGTCAGCACGTCGCCGGATTTAACTACGGCACCGGGCTTTCGCACGACCTCACGATTAATCCGCAATTTACCCAAACCCGCGAGCTTGGCCGCAAGTGTACGGCTTTTAAAGAATCGGGCATGCCACAACCATTTATCGACCCGAATGCGCTCTTGCAAAATCGCCGTCATCTTACTTGGCGCTCGCCAGGTTGCGTAATGACGCGAAGGGAGAATCCGGATTTGAAGGAATTCCTTTCGCACGTCGTTGTTGTTTCCGCTTCTGCTGTTTCAATCGAAATTCCGTCTGCTCCCCCGCTTTCTGAGCGGCATATCCGAGGGAGCCCATCAATTGTTCGAACTCCGTTGCGCTCAACCCAACCATCGACATCATTTTCGGTGTGGGCACGAAAGCGCCTTGCCTCGACTTTTTGTGGGCCGTCCGGCTCAGTTTATCGAGACACTCGAGGCGGACGGCTTTTCCACCAAACCGCCGGAACCCGAGACACGCCCAATCTTTTTGCGAGAACCGGCCCGCCGCACAGGTCGTCTTAGATCCATCGACAATCGGTGGTTTCCTCCCGGTATGAACCGACCACAATATGCGCCGCAGCGATAACGCAGGCGCACTCTGCAAACTTGGAAAGTAGACCAGGGTTGGGGTCATGCGGATGCCGAATTTTGCCAAACGCGTGCGATCGCGCTTTTCGAGTGATTGCCATTCCAAGGAATCCAAGGGGCCTGGTAACGCGCCGAGATGTTCGTACAGGCGAAATACCACCCCGCGAGCCGTACCTTGCACCGTGGATTGTCGGGCATCTGTAAGTGGTTTCAGAACCTCACTAATCTGGCGATTAAACCAAGCGGACAGATGACTGCGAATTTGCTCTTTCATCGAATTGTCGAGGAGATCGCTGCGAACAATACGAATTTCTGGGGATACCAATGCTTCGCCCGCGCCGAGTCGTGCAATGGGCGCCCCTTTCCACAGTATTTCGCCGCCATCGGTCAAGACAAACGCGGTATCCGGCTGGTCCAGCAGGCCGCGCACCCGAGTCCCGATACTTTCGGCCGCCACACGTCGCGCAGCGGCCAAGACCGTGCGGCGTTCGGGCCCGAAGATTTCCAAGGCGACGAATTCGACCCCTTCCATGCGCCCCACCGACTGACCCTCGACGATCACATCGCCGTTCGCCGTGACGGCTGAGAGCAATTGTGTGCTCGCTCCCTTCTTGCGGTCGATGGACGCGGCCCGACGGTCGACAAACCGCAACGTCAGACGGTCGTGCAAGGCATCGGACAATCTGTCTTCAATAGCACCCGCCAACCCCTGCCAATGGCCCGGATCAGCGAGCCAGTCGCTGCGATGGGAAATATAAGTCCAGATCCGGATATCAGCCAATCGTCCGGTGAGGGCATCGATATCGCCAGATACATTATCGAGACGATCCACTTGTTCTCCGACCCAATCCTCCGGTAATCGGCCTGCTGTATCAGTCAGATGGAGATATACCTGGCTCAAGAAGGCCGCGTGGTGATCCGGCATAATCTTGCGGAAATCGGGAATCTGGCAAACGTCCCATAACAATCGCACGGCGCCCGGATTGGACGCGCGCGCCGCCACCGTCTCATCCTTCGCCAGCGCTGCCAGCGCGGCTTGATCCTCCGCCTCGCGGGCCCGCGACAACTCGGGCCTTCGCGGTCCATGGCCCAGGCTTCGCAATAATAACTTCGGCGAGCCGAAATTCAGATCTCGGCTGCGCCAGAAGATTTTTTTCACGGGATCGAAGCGATGCGACTCGACGGATTCGATCAATTCTGAGGGCAACAGACCGTGCCCAGCCGTGGTTCCGAAGGTGCCGTCATTCATATGTCGCCCGGCACGCCCGGCGATTTGGCCGACTTCGCCCGGCGAGAGCATCCGCGAATGCCGTCCGTCGAATTTCCGCAATCCTGAAAAGGCCACATGATTAACGTCCATATTCAGGCCCATGCCGATTGCGTCTGTGGCGACCATATAGTCGACCTCACCTGCTTCGTACATCGCAACTTGGGCATTGCGAGTGCGGGGTGAGAGAGCACCTAAGACGACTGCAGCCCCTCCTCTTTGCCGACGGATACGCTCTGCCAATTCATAGACCCTATCGACGGAAAACCCGACGATGGCGCTGCGACGCGGCAATCGACTTAGATTCGCGGAACCCGCATAGGATAGAGTGGACATCCGCACGCGTTTGTCGATTCGGATGCCTGGAATGAGCGCCCGTAGGATCGGCGCCATTGTATCTGACCCCATGAAGACGGTCTCCGACAGACCGCGAGCGTGCAGCAGCCGGTCGGTGAAAACATGGCCCCTATCAATATCGGCGCAGAGCTGGATTTCATCCACAGCGAGAAACTCCACCGCCCGATCCAAGGGCATCGATTCGACAGTACAGACAAACCAGCGCGGATTTGGCGGGATAAGCTTTTCTTCGCCAGTAATGAGGGCAACAGATCTGGCGCCTTTCAACGAGACGATGCGGTCGTAATTTTCCCGCGCCAGCAAGCGCAGTGGGAATCCGATCATGCCACTAGCATGACCAAGCATCCGGTCGATCGCTAAATGGGTTTTCCCAGTATTCGTCGGGCCGAGAACTGCCCGCACCGTCCCAGATTTTTGGTCGGTATTCCAAGATATGTCGAAACTATGGGCGTGTTTTCGACCGCGCAACGGTGCACTCCAGCGGCTTACCGTTCGATGACTTCGAACCGTACGCCGCGGAATAATCATCAAATTATCAGATGTTCGACTTCACCCAGTCCTCAAGCTGACTTTTCGGCAAGGCACCGACCTTCGTCGCTGCGACATCGCCATCCTTGAATAGCATCAGGGTTGGAATGCCCCGGACCCCGAACTTCGCCGGTGTCGATGGGTTGTCGTCGATGTTCAGTTTCGCAACAGTCAATTTGTCGGCCAAATCGCTGGCGATTTCTTCTAAGGCTGGACCAATCATCTTGCAGGGTCCGCACCATTCAGCCCAAAAATCCACAAGAACGGGACCGTCGGCGCCCAAGACGCTGGTTTCAAAATCGTCGTCGCTGACCTGTACGGTGCTCATACTATGATCCCTTCGGTAATGATGGCGTTCACGCGGTATGGCGGATCGCTCTATTCTTGTCTTCAAATCTAAGAAGCCGGTGTGTGCCGGTCAAGGAGGCCGTTGCAAATAGGCATCAATATCGGACCTTCCGTCCATAATAGTGCGGCGCGGAATTTACGCTCGGGCCACACCGCACTCAGCAGCATACGATATATTGCCATTTGGCGCAGATATATTTGCGGAACCTGATCGGCGGCGGGTGGTATGGGGCGCATTGTTTTATAGTCGACCACGAAGACTTCCTCGTCGGTGACCACCAATCTGTCGACTTGGCCGCTCACTGTTTCAATATCCCCTCCGAAACTAACATTACCGGTCAACGCTACTTCCGCACGGCTATCGGGCCCGAATATCACGTCAAATTCAGGGTGTTCCAGCACGTTCATCACTTCAATGGTCAAGGCTTCGATGTCATCATCGATGATTTCGTGGAGGGGGCGGGCCAGAAATTTACGGCAAATTTCTCCGCGCTGATCCGGTGCCGCCGTCGGCAACAATTCGAGCAGGCGGTGCACCAGCAAACCACGCCGAAATCGATTGGTCCCAGACACATCAATGGGAGAGCGGACCGACGGCTCCTTCGTACTGGGCCGCGTCGGGGCCAATGGTTGCGGTGGCGTCGGTTCTTTTGGTGCGGATTGATGGACCCATTCGCGAAGCTTTACAGGCTCAGACAGGACTGCATCGGGTGTTTTTGACGAATCGGAAACCCCAGAGTGATTGGTCGCCATCACATATCCATCACCAATCCAAGCGTCGGGAGAGATTTGCGAGAAATCAAACTCATGAGGCTCACCGATACGTTCCAGTCCGGCAAGTACCAAATTATACCAACAATTAGGTGCTGGCACGCTACCGCGTCGTGCACCGCAAATATAGAGACGGTCCTCCGCCCGTGTCATGGCGACATACAACAAACGGTTATATTCCTCGGTTTCTGCTTGCATCGCCGCCTCCCGCGCGGTGCGCGCCACGGCCGCTTCCATGGCTCGGCGCGGTGCCCAGAGCGGGATACCGTCGGCCCAATAAATCACGGGCCGGCCCCCGGTGCCGCCGCCCGGCGCCGAGATAGTATCGGCGAGAATGACGATCGGCGCCTGCAATCCTTTCGCGCCGTGGACGGTCATGACCCGAACCTGATCGCGGTCGCTCTGCTCCAGATCGCGTCTCACCTCGGTATCTTCGGCGCCCACCCAATGCAAAAACCCTTGCAGCGACGGCACAGCGGTTCGTTCGTAAGCGAGTGCAAGGTTGAGAAACTCGTCGAGTGGGTCTTCTGCCTCCACGCCGAGGCGGGCGATCATCGATTGCCGGCCACTCTTATCAGTTACTGATGGCCGCGTTAAAATATCGGCGAAAAGCTCATAGGGAGGGATAAAATCGGCGCGCGCCAACAGCGCCGCCAGCCAATCCCAAGCCGCCGCCATGCGCGGATCCTCCGCCGCGGCCGCGATAAGGCGTCGCCATAGGCTGTGCGCACCACGATCATAGGCCAATGCGAACAAATCCTCGTCATCAAAGCCGATCAGCGGGCCCTTCAAGACCGTCGCCAGGGTCAAATCGTCGTCCGGCAACAGCAAAAAATTCGCCAGCGCCATCAAATCCATGACCGCCAGCTGCTCTGTCAGAACGAGACGGTCGACACCCGCGACGGGCACGCCGATCTCCTTCAAGGCACGCACCAAACGATCAACGATGCGGCGGCGGCGGCGCACCAAGATCATTATATCACCGGCACAAACCGGCTGTCCGGTTGCGGCCAGCGTCTCTCGTCCGATCCAGGCTTTGATCTGCTTTGCGATAACGGCGGCGAGGCGGCTTTCCGGATCGTCCGTCCGTTGCCGTGCCAGAGGCGGTGTCCAAGGCGTTACCTCTTCCGATTCGGCTGGGTCCGCCAAGGGCCAGAGCTCGACCCGGCCCTCAGCACCGGTGCGGTGTACATTGTGGCGTAATTGCGAATCCGCCGGCACCACTCCGTTGCGCGCGTTCGCCCCTTCGAACACCGCATCGACTACCGCGAGAACCGCTTCTGTCGACCGAAAGGACGTGTCGAGCTGAATACTACGCCAGGCCTGTCCCGCCGCATCCGCCCGCGCAGCGAAAT
Organism: Alphaproteobacteria bacterium; assembly: GCA_049601975.1. Taxonomy (GTDB): domain Bacteria; phylum Pseudomonadota; class Alphaproteobacteria; order UBA8366; family UBA8366; genus UBA6544. The sequence goes on from JBMYRC010000016.1 coordinate 16,544, forward strand.
GCGCTCGCACACCCTCGCCGATGGAGGGGTCTGCGCGCTGAAAGCTAAAGATCGATTGTTTGTTGTCACCCACCGAAAATATCGTTCGTGTCATGTCTTCGCGGGCACCTTCGCCAGAAAAGAATTCCTCCGCGAGAGCGCTGACGATCTTCCATTGCTCTGGGTTCGTGTCTTGCGATTCGTCGATCAGAATATGATCGAGACCGCCATCGAGTTTGAACAAGACCCACGGCGTCATATCCTCACCCGCCAACAGATCGCGGGCGCGGTATATCAAATCGTCGTAGTCGAGCCGAACTTCTGAGGATTTGGTGGCATTGTAGGCGTCGAGCATCGCCGCACCGAGGCGCAGCAAGGCGGCCGTGCTTCGCGCCGTCACGATATCGCGAATGGTCTCGCAACACTGAAGCAGCCGCTCGGCCTCGTCGCGCAGAATATCAGCGGCCTCCGGCATCGCGTTCACGACACTTTTGGTCGCCAACCGTGACCGTGGCAATCGATCCGCCTTGCGCAGATAAACATCTAAATAAGTATCAAAAGTCGCGATGCGTTGCGCTTGTGATGCCGCCAGCCAATCGGCCAATGCCTGACCACCGGATTTATCGGTCTTTCCCGTCCCGTCGAGGAGTGCCGTCGCCGCTTTGCGTAAACCATCCAGGTCGAGTTCCGCGTCCCTGCAGGCCGCGCCTATGACGTCATCAACCAAAAGGTCGCTGGACACCCCTATCTTCGCGAACACCATTTGTTCGGCCCCGGCCAATCCACCGGCATTACTCAATAATTCGGAGAAACGGCCGCGATCCCGAGCAATCGCGCCCATCAGAAGAGTGAACTGTTCTTCCTGGATATGCGACGTCACTTCACTAAGCGCCTCGGCGAGGGTGGGGATACCCCGCGCAGCGACCAATACCGCATCGCGGGCCGTCCGCATCAGCTCCGCCGCCCGCCGCTCATCCATGACTTGCGTCTGTGGCGTGACACCGGATTCCAACGGGAAGCGCGCTAAAAGCGATTCACAAAAACTGTGGATCGTCTGTATTTTTAACCCACCGGGCGCATCCAGAACGCGGGCAAATAACTGTCGCGCGGCCGTCAGCATCGCGACATCGGGTGCCCTGCCGAGCAAGCGGGTCAGGCGGTCGACGAGATTGGCATCGCTGTCGACCGTCCAATAGGCCAACTCACGGCGCACTCTATTCGACATCTCCGCCGCTGCTGCCTTGGTAAAGGTGAGGCAGAGAATCCGGTGCGGTGCGGTACCGTTGAGCAGCAAGGTCTGAACGCGATCGGTCAGAACCTTGGTCTTGCCGCTTCCGGCAGAGGCGGAGACCCAGACACTGGTGTTGGGATCGGCCGCTTGCCGTTGCGCTACATTCGGATCTGTTAGGGACGTATCGTTCATAGTGCTTCGTCGTCCGGCAAGCCGGCCCATTCCGCGACACGAGCCAGATGGGTGTAGTTGTTAAAACGAGGTGCCTTGGCCGCATTGGGGACGGCGGCATAAGGTGTCTCCGGATCGTTGAATGCGGCGATCAACGCCACCAATCCGGCATGAGCATCCGCCGCGATTTCCGCGAGATCGCCCTTCACCTCCTTAATATCACCGGGTGGTGCGCCGCCCGACAATCGCCAGAACGCCAGGCTCGAAACACTATCGGCGGGTAAGGACGGAAATCCGCCCGCAATTGCAATCGCGGCTTCAAGTGGCAGCTGCGGTGCAAATCCACTCATCAGGTCGTTCGTTGCGGGCGGTGTGCCGGTCTTATAGTCCAATATCGCATAGCCACCACCTGCCAGGTGGTCGATGCGGTCGGCGATCGCGGTCAGCCTAAAAGCATTGTCGCCAGTGCCGATAACGAGTTCGCCGCGAACTTCTGTCTGTGTCTCCGTAATACTGGTGCGCCGGTGTCGTTCAACCTCGATAAACCACTGCGCGACCCGCTCGAAACGGGGCCACCAAAAGGCATGAACGACGGGGTGGTTTGCAATACTCCAGAAGACATCACGTCCGATCGACACCAGGATATCTTCCGCATTGTCCGGCAGGACGCCGGGCACGTCGCGGACGAACCGATCAAGGGTTTCATGAATGACGGTGCCCCTATCCGACGCTGCTGGGTCCGCTTCCAACGGGTCCAATGGACCGAGTTTCAAAATATGCTGGGCATAGATCGAATATGGGTCGCGCATCCAGGCTTCGATCCGCGTCACCGACAATTGGCGCGGCCGTGCCGCCAGAGGTGGGCGAGGCATGGGAGGATTAATTCGCCGGGGGGCGGTCGGCACGTCCAATGCGCGCTCCCACTGCAGCCAATATTCGGAGGGCTCGAATGCGCCCTTCGGTGTCGTCGCCATTAAAACGGCATGCAGGCGAGCCAGCCAACGCGATGGCACGGTTGGCGAACCACCGGCTTTTTCGGCGCGGGTCAGCAAAACTTCCGGGGCACAGACGGCGATTGCGAAATCATGCGCCGATAAGCCGACGCGGCGTTCCGGCAGCGGTAGTCCGAATGCGTCCTGCATGGGACGACTCAGCCACGGGTCGGGATCGGTATTGCGCGGCCAATTGCCCTCGTTCAATCCACCCAAAATAACCAAATGTGCATTCTGCAACCGGGCTTCAAGCGGCCCCCAGATATGCAATCGAGGGTGACGGCCATATCGTGGACGTACGACCAGTCCCGACATCAACGCGGATAAGAGCGCCGGATAGATCGCCGGTGCGATGGATCCAATGACCCGCGCAGCGTCGGTCGCCTCGTCGATGAATTCCGCCAGCGCTTCACCGTGCTCGCCCGCCCACAGGCGCTCGGCACCGTCGATCTCGCCATCACCGGCCAAAGCCTCTACGGCGGCGAAATGGGCGGTCAGCATATCGACCAGGGACGCTTCCGGCGCAGCCATCAGCGCGGCGAAGGGAGTAAGAACCGCCTCCAGATCACTGAGCATGCCGTTGACGGATTTTGCCAGCTTTAACGGTGTCCTCTCATCCAATGCACCCACCAAACCGTCGATGCCCGGCTCCGGACGGGGGCCGCGCAGTGCCCATCGCTCCAACTGGCGGACTTCCTCGCGAAAGGCGTCGCGGGCCCGACCACAGGCGGCTAAGGGATGTTTTAGCGCCGCCAAGGTCGCGACCGGTGGGAAACGCTCGCGCACCATCTCGGCGACTAGATGAGCGAACATTCCAGGCGGCGTTTGCGACAAGGGAACACCGGCGGAATCGTCAATCTCCAAATCCCAACGCCGAAGCGCTGCCGCTACACGCCGGGCCAAGCCCCGGTCCGGGGTGACGAGAGCCGCTGTTTTCGTCTTGTCCTCCAAAGCTTGGCGGAGGGCTATGGCGATCACTTTCGCTTCCTCGGCCTCGCCCGGGCAATCGATTCGCTCAAGCCCCATGAGCGCCGCTTCCGGAAGTGCGGGTAGTTCTCGCCACGCTTCGGTCGTGGCCGCGGGCCGCATTACTTCGCTGACGAGGAAACGCCTTTGGCCGAGAGCGTTCGCGGCGGACTCGGACGAACACGTCTCGTTCCATTCAGCGACATCTCCAGGTGTGAGAGACATCTGCGCCACCAGCCGCAACATGCCATACTGCGGGTGGGTTTGATCGTCCGCTGCAGCGGCAGCCGTCTCGGCATCGAGGCCACCGTCGAAGCCCGGCAGGACGACGGTGCCACCGGGCAGTTCCGCGACGCAATGCAGCAAACGGGCAACGGCTGGGATGCTGCCCGTGGAACCCGCGGCAATGACGCGCTCTGTCGGTGGCTCAGCTCGCCATAAAGCGGTTAGTGCTTCCAGTAGACGGTTCCGGCGATCCGCCGGATCGATGCATCCTTCGGCGGCCAGCGTCTCGGGCCAAATCGTCGTCACGATGCCAAGCAGCACGAGTGTCTTCTGCCAGTGTGTTGCATAACGCTCCGGCACAAGGTCCTCGAGCTGGTCGAAATCCAATCCCTCGGTCTGGACTTGATCCAACAGCCGCGCAAGATCGCCCGCCAAATGCGTCGCATGATCAAGTGAGATTTGTTCCCCCTTTGGCGCATGATCGCGGATCAATCGCGCGAGCAGTAACAGGCGACGCATCGACGGAATTGCTGGTGGGATTTCCTCGCCACCGCCAAGTGGGATTTCGGCAACCAGGATTTCGTCCTCATCCGTATCGCCGATAGGCCGCATCGACGGGAGCAGCATCGGTTGCCCTTCGCCGACTCGCAGAAAGGCTTCGCGCAGTGCCCGACAACTGCGCCGGTTGGGCAATAGAACGAGGGTATCGGCGAGTTGAAGCGGATCGCCCGCGGCTTCCTTTAAAAGGCCTCGCGCCAATTCATCGACGAACGACACACCGGGAGAGATGGTCCGAACGGAAGCGGCCTGCGTCATTCGTTTGATCCGTCAGTGCGCATCAACCGTTCCGTCACCGCGAGATCCTCTGGTGTGCCGACATGAAACCAATCCCCGTCGTGAACCAATCCGTACAGTCGACCAGCGGCAAGTGCTTGGTCGTATAGGCGGTTCAAGGAATATCGGGCGACCGCGCACCCTTCGAAGAGGCGGGGATGGAGTAACTGCACGCCCATGAACACGAGAGATGCGGTCTCTCCCTCGGGGCGCCGTCGCACCCGGTCTGTCGCATCGATGTTAAAATCACCGGCGCCATAATAGCCGACCGCGTTCTCCGTCGGCTGCAACAGCAACAACCCATCCATGTCATTGTCCCGCCAAGCTTCGGACAAGCGCTCCAACGCCGGTGGAGATTTATCACTCCAGACGGAGTCGCAATTGATGACGTAAAACGGCTGCGACCCCAAATGCGGCAGGGCCTTGCAAACTCCGCCGCCGGTTTCCAGCAAATCGTCTTCCGGCGAGAGGACAACGTCGCCCATAGCGGCGACATGGGAATGAATCATCTCCGCCTTGTAGTGAGAATTGACGATTATTAATGAGACGCCCGCTGCCCGGCATCTCGCGAATGCCTGGTCCAACAATGTAATCCCTTGCAGTTCGACCAATGCTTTCGGGCGGCTATCGGTCAGCGGCCGCATCCGGACACCCAACCCCGCCGCCAACACCATCGCGCGTTCGACCATCCCGTTCAGCCTTGCTGGGGTGGCGCGGTTCGGTCGACGAGAGGTATTTCCCGGTCAAACCATACTTGTAATTTCGCCAGTGCCGGATGTTCCAAATCGCCCGACAGCCAGCGAAAGACGCGCGAAACATGCTTTAAATAGAACGGTTTGCCATCACGCCAATCGAGCCGCGTGAAAATGCCGACGATCTTCGCGCTGCGCTGGGCACCGAGAATGGCGTAAGAGGCGCGAAAGGCATCAGGGTCGAGCTCCGGGAATGCCGATAGATACTGCGCCAGGCAATTTGCCGCCAAGGGTGCGGGCACATCGCGCCGAGCATCCTCCAACAGCGAGACCAAATCGTAACTCGATGGTCCGATCACCGCGTCCTGGAAATCAAGCAGGCCGCATGCGGATACGCCCTGGCGGTCGGAGAGGTGCATGAGATTGTCGACATGGTAATCACGCAGTACCAAAGTCGCCGGCACTCCGTGGTCCAACGCCAGGACATCGCGCCACAAACTCAAATATTCTCTCCGCAAACCATCTGAAGTTTCGCATCCCCGCAACGCCGGTAAAAACCAATCCACCAACAAGGCGGCTTCATCGAGTAACTGTGTGTCATCGTAGGGAGGAATGTCCCCTGGATCGGAAAACTGGCGATGCAGTTCAATCAGCGTTTCCGTGGCCAGCTGATACAGTGCTACTTCATCACCATCGTTGCGAAGGATCTGGGTATATGTAGCGTCACCGAAATCTTCGAGTAGCAGTAGTCCCACATCAAGTTTCGAGGCCAAAATTTTTGGCGCACTGAGACCCATCGACAACAAACGGTTCGCTATGGTCACGAAAGGCCGGACGTCTTCTTGCGGCGGCGGAGCATCCATCAACATGGCGCTCGCGCCGCTGTCACCGCTGAGCCGAACATACCGCCGAAACGACGCGTCGCCCGCCAATGGCGCGCGAGCGGCATCCTGCCATCCGACTTCAGTCAGAAAACCTTCTATCAGCGCTTCACGTTGCTGCATTTGCCGTCAATCCTTCGAGACGTTCGCGCCAACCCGAATCGCCGTCCAAAACGATTCGGCGCGAATCGTCCCAGTCTTCTTCAGCAAACGCGACGGACAGGTGTCTTTGCGGCAGCCATCTTCCCAACCGATCCGCCCACTCAATCAATGTCACCGCGTCATCGAAGGCTTCCTCCAAGCCGATTTCCAACACTTCTTCTTCGTCCTCCAGCCGGTAGAGATCGCAATGCCAAAGAGGAAATTCCGGTGCGTCGTAAATTTGCACAAGAGTAAACGTGGGGCTCGGTACGACAGTGCTATCACCGCAGAGCGCTTGGATAAAACCGCGCGCGAACGCTGTTTTTCCGGAACCGAGCGGACCTTCCAATGAGATGATATCGCCTCTCTTCGCATGTTGCGCCAAAGCCGCGCCGAGCTCAGCCGTGTCGGTTTCCGTCCTCGCCACGACGTTGAATGTCTTCGATGTCGAATCAGGATTCGCAGCCTGTGTCATTCCGTCACCGGAGCCTTCGTGGCGATCAGCGCGGCTCCGGCTACTGGAAAATAGGCGGCCGCATGGGTCCTGCGTTCCGCATCGTTCCGTATCTCTAAACCACTGCTGTGTAATTCAACCAAGCTCCGGTTCAGCGCAAGGCCTAGGCCGGATCCAGTTCTCCGCACGTAGGGGTCGCCGTGTTCGGACGCCTCGTAGACATTGGCCAATTCGCTGGAGGTAACGATGCCGACGGAATTGACGATCTCAATTGCGATTTGATCCCCCCGACGCGGCGCTTGCAACACGATCGCATCTTCATCGGATTGGAACATGATCGAGTTCCAAAGTAGATTGAATAATGCCTTCGTCATCCGCGTTTCATGGAGGCGTGCGGTGCCAACATCGGGTGGACAATCGATCTCTAGCGTCAAGCGTCCGCTTTCGATTTTCTCCTTTGCGCAATCGCGGACGTTTACCAAAATTTGTTCAATCCGGATCGACTGTATACGGCACGGAGATGCTGTTCGTGATCGTGTAAACCCTGTTTTCCCGGATCAGGTTTAGCGATGGTTTCGTGGGCGCTGGCTCGGTTTCTTTCAGCGCCACGCAATTTAAACCATAGAAACCCGACGGCCGCCGCCAATAAGATCACCATCGCGAGGAGCTGCCAAGAAATGCTCACTTCCACAGCAGTCGCATCAGGTGTCAAAGCTGGCCACTGAATAATCAGGGCCGCCAATAGAAGGAATAAAATGCGCGTCACGGCAGGAAGTCTAGGACCGCGATGGGTCCCGGACAAGAATTTTGATTGGCCAGTCGCGTCGCGATGGCCTAATAGCGGTACGTGTCGGCCTTGAACGGTCCGGTTTCGCTGATGCCGATATAGGCCGCCTGTTCCCCGGAGAGCGTAGTCAATTGCACGCCCAACTTCTCCAAATGCAAGGCCGCGACCTTTTCATCTAAATGCTTCGGGAGCACATAGACTTTTCGATCATAGTCTGAAGCGTTCTGCCAAAGCTCGATTTGCGCCAGAACCTGGTTGGTGAATGAGGCACTCATCACGAAACTTGGGTGTCCCGTCGCACAGCCCAAATTCACCAAGCGGCCTTCCGCGAGCAAGATCATGCGTTTGCCGTCGGGGAAAACGATCTCATCAACCTGTGGTTTGATGTTATCCCATTTATAATTCTGCAAGGCGGCTACTTGGATTTCAGAATCGAAATGTCCGATATTGCAGACAATCGCCCGGTCCTTCATCTCCCGCATATGGTCTAGCGTAATAACGTCGATATTGCCCGTCGCAGTGACGAAAATATCGCCGCGCGATGCGGCGTCCACCATCGTCACGACCTCGAAGCCTTCCATCGCGGCCTGCAACGCGCAGATCGGATCGGCTTCCGTCACGAGGACCCGGCAACCGCCGTTTCGTAAACTTTCGGCGGAGCCCTTACCGACGTCACCGAAGCCGCAAACCACGGCAACCTTGCCTGCCATCATCACATCTGTCGCGCGACGAATGGCGTCAACCAAGCTTTCCCGACACCCGTATTTGTTGTCAAACTTGGACTTGGTCACCGAATCATTGACGTTGATCGCAGGCACCTTAAGGGAACCTTCTTTCTCCATCTCATGGAGGCGCAGCACACCGGTGGTTGTCTCTTCGGAGATGCCTCGCACATCGTCCAGCAATTCCGGCGTCCGTTCGTGCATCAATTGAGTCAGATCACCGCCATCGTCGAGGATCATGTTGGGCCGCCATCCATCCGGCCCTACGATTGTTTGATCGATGCACCACCAGAACTCTTCCTCGCTCTCCCCTTTCCAAGCGAAGACTGGAACACCGGTCGCGGCAATACCGGCGGCAGCATGATCCTGAGTCGAAAAAATATTGCATGAGGACCAACGGACTGTGGCGCCAAGCGCTGTCAGCGTTTCGATCAATACCGCCGTTTGAATGGTCATATGTAAACAACCGGCGATGCGTGCGCCCGCAAGCGGCTGCGATGGACCTAATTCTTCCCGCAGGGCCATCAATCCGGGCATTTCCGTCTCGGCGATCGCAATTTCCTTACGTCCCCAATCCGCGAGCGTGATATCGGCAACTTTGTAGTCCTGGGATTCGCTCATTTCTGCCTTCCAAGTTAGGATTTAACCCGAGTTGCGAGTTCGTTTGGCGAGGGGTATAGCAAGCTGCCCTCTCTCTCACAAGCGATGCTCAAAATCGAACTTCGGCGGAATGTCTATATTTGGGCGTTAAAATTGTCGAGTAGCATTTCGATTCTGTTCGGATCTGCTTGATCCATGATCATTTCGGCCCGGCGTGTAGAGGCCGTCAGGTCAAGGGAACGGACTTGCTGTTTGACCCGCGGTAGACTGGCCGAAGACATCGATAATTCCCGCACACCTAGGCCCAACAACAAGGCGGTATACCGGGGGTCACCCGCCATCTCGCCGCACAGGCTGATCGGTATGCGAGCTCTTAACGCCGCTTGGGCAGAGAATTGTATGAGCCGGAGGACGGCCGGATGGAGCGGATCGTAGAGATGTGCCACCTGCTCGTCTGACCGGTCGATAGCCAATGTATACATGGTTAGATCGTTGGTGCCGACGGCGAAGAAATCGGATACTCCTGCCAGTGCATCTGCCGCCAGTGCCGCACCCGGCACTTCGATCATAACGCCGATCGGCGGCATTTGATCGCCAACATTCATGCCTCGGCGGCGCAGCCGGCGCCTCACCCGGGCCGAGATTTCGCGGACTTCCTGCACTTCACCTACTGTCGAGATCATCGGCAGCAACATCCGGATCGGGCCATGGGCGTTGGCGCGTAGAATCGCCGCGATCTGGGATTCAAATAGTTTGGGTTGGTGTAGAGAGAATCGGATGGCACGCAGACCTAACGCCGGATTCATCGATTCCGCCATGTGTTCGCCGAGCGAATAGGCCAATTTCTCACCGCCTACATCCAGCGTTCGGATCGTTACCGGTTGGCCGTTCATTCCTTCCACCAGCTTGCGCAACGTCGCGTATTGCTCCTCTTCGTTGGGCGGTGTTTCACGGTTCATAAACAAGAACTCGGTGCGTAATAGGCCGATGCCTTCGGCACCCGATGCGATCGCGAGGTCGATCTCACGCGGTAATTCCAGATTGGCGTGAAGCGCTACCCTTGCGTCGTCCAATGTCACGGCGGGCAAAGTGCGTAACCGCTTTAGGCGACGCCGCTGGCGCAACAGTCGCGATCGCCGGTTGCGGTAAAACTGCAGCGTCTCATGCGATGGATTGACGACTAACCGCCCCGTGGTGCCATCCACGATGAGGGCGTCGCCAGAGTTAATCGACGCCGAAAGGTCCGGCACACCCAGCACTGCCGGCAGCTCAAGTGACCGCGCCATGATTGCAGTATGTCCTTCAGCACCGCCCATGTCGGTGGCGAACCCGGCGATTTCGCCGGGTTCCATGAGCGCGGTATCCGCCGGTGTTATTTCCGACGCGACTATGACACTGCCCTTTGGCGCCATCTTGAACTCTTGGTATTGCGCCTTCGTGAGGCTCCGAATAACGCGCGTTCCGACATCGCGAATATCCTGCATCCGCGCCGCCATGTAGGTGTCGTCCAACTCGGCGAAGCCGCGGACGATACCGGAGATTTCAGATTGAATGGCGGCCTCCGCGTTACGCCGATCTTCTTGAATGCGGCGCTCGACACCGCGAACCAATCGTGACCCCGCGAGCATTTGCAAATGAGCATCAAGGAGAAATCCGAGTTCCTCCGCAACCGCCGGAGGAAGATTTCGAGTCTTACCCCTGAGTTTTTCAATCTGGACCCGAGACCGCTCTAGCGCGGCATTGAATCGCTCGATCTCGGCTGGAACCTGGTTCCGGGCAAGTTTATATTCGGGCACGTTCAAGGTGCCACTCTCGACAACATGGGCGGGTCCGATCGCAATACCCGCAGCGACACCGACACCGTCGAATATTACTTCCCGTTCCGTGGTCTTCGCATCAGTCTTCATCGAACCGATTTCTTAACAATACCGACAAGGCCTCGACGGCGATCTCGGCGTCTTCGCCGTCAGCGCGTACCGAAATGATTGTTCCCTTGCTTGCGGCTAACATCATCAATCCCATGATCGATGTGCCGCAAACTTCCGTGCTGCCGAGGCATACATTTATTTCCGCCGCATATGCGCCCGCCACTTTCACGAATTTCGCCGCTGCGCGCGCATGCAATCCTTTCTGGTTCATAATTTCCAGCTGCCGGGAGGCACTGCTCATTTCGCATCCCGGCCTGCCAACAATGTTGACGCGACGTTGATATACTTCCGCCCGGCTTTCTGAGCGCATATTGCGACTTCCGCCAAGGAGTTTCCGTCCCGTGACGTCGCCAGCTTGATCAACATCGGTAAATTGACCCCCGCGACCACTTCCACATTGGCTTGATCCATCACTGATATGGCCAAATTCGAAGGCGTTCCGCCGAACATATCGGTTAATAGAATGACGCCGTCACCGCTGTCCGCTTCGGAGACCGCCGATAGAATTTCTGAACGACAGGCTTCAATGTCATCATCCGATTCAATGCAAATGGCCAGCATTTGATCTTGAGCGCCGACGACATGCTCCAAGGCGCCGACGAATTCCTCGGCGAGGCGACCATGCGTGACCAATACGACACCTATCATGGTAATACCTCCGCCCTATCCATTTTCCGTATGCATCTGTGCATCAAGATCGCGGTGATGCAATTGAACGCGCTTACCCATTTGCTCGATCCATTCACACAACAATTCACAGACATAGACCGACCGATGCTTTCCACCGGTGCAGCCGATGGCGATTGTGAGGTAGCTTTTCCCCTCGGCCTCGAAGCGTGGAAGCAATAAATCGAGCATTGCGTTCAAACTTTCCATATACGCGGAGAAGTCTGGATCTTCCGCAATGTAATTTGCAACACGTGAATTGCGCCCCGTCAACGGGCGCAATTCGGAATCGTAGTGAGGATTGCGAAGAAACCGAACATCAAAAACCAAATCCGCTTCGCGCGGGACACCTTGGCGATACGAAAACGACGTTACGAATATACTGAGGACGGAGACATCCTTTCGCGCGAATCGCTCCATCAACTCCCGCTTTAATATCCATGGCGTCAGGTGACTGGTGTCGATCAGGATATCCGCGCTGTCCCGCACCGGCTCGAGCATCCGCCGTTCGAGCTTGATCCCATCTGCCAACCGCCGGTCATCCGCCAATGGATGCCGCCGCCGGGTTTCCATATAGCGCTTGATCAGAACATCTTCGTCACAATCGAGAAAGATCGTGGAGACGGAGAATTCGCCTTGCCCGCGCAGCAGCGTCAACTCCCGCTCGAAGGCGTCATTGGCGAAATCCCGCGTTCTGATATCGACACCGATCGCCAAGGTCTGCCCCGCAGCGGCCCCCTGTACGAGGTTGCCCAAAAGGGAGAGAGGTAAATTGTCAACGGCTTCGAAACCGATATCTTCGAAAACATGCAAGGTCGAGGAACGCCCGGCGCCCGACATGCCGGTGACTAAAACAATCCGTCCGTCATGATCGTTTTGCCTCACAGTGGATATCCCTCACCCGGCAGGCGTATCGCCATTTTAATCTTCGCCGGCGCCGATGCTTCGAACGGCGCCACGGTAATGCTCGAAATTCGGCAACCCAACAGTTCCTCCATTCGCCGTACGGGCAGTCGGTCGACTTGGTCCGAGCTGACCAAATCGACGATCATCGAGAGGGTGGCTTCCGCGATATAGGGTAAATCCACGATGCCAATGCCGCGCACTTCCAGTTGCCCCGCAATCAACGCTGGACATTGTGCGACGACGGTACCGTCGCGATGCGTCAATGCGGTGCGATCATCGGCGATGAGAACGGCGCCGTCGTCAATCAAACGCAGCGCCAAATCCGATTTCCCCGATCCGGAAGGGCCGCGCAATAACACGCCCTTCTCTTCGATCATTACCGCCGTTGCGTGAACTGTTTCCATCGAGTGCAAACCTGCGACTCGCACCGCGCCGTGTCAATCTTCCGCGATCGGCAAAAGGACGATAAACCGCGCTCCGCTTATGGCGCCATTTGCCTTGTATCTATTCTCCGCCCGGATCGTTCCACCATGCGCTTCGATAATCTGTTTTGAAATAGATAGGCCCAATCCTGAATGGGTGCCGAATTTTTCCCCTTCCGGGCGCTCGGAATAGAACCGATCAAAAACCGCCTCTAATTTACCTTCGGGTAATCCCGGACCTTCGTCGATAACGTCGATCTCGATATCTGCTTCCCGGCGGGACAGATGCAACGCGACGCGGCCACCTCGCGGACTGAAACTGATGGCATTCTGAATCAGGTTGCGAAACACCTGAACGAGCCGGTCTTCCATGGCCTTCGCGGGGAATGGCGGTTCGCCCGAAATCTCGACGGAGACAACTATCTCTGTAAAGCTCGCACTGTAGATTTCGCTTAGCGCATCCAACATGGCCGCCATGTCGATGGTTTTCGTCTCCGCCCGGCTCAATTCTGAATCGAGTCTTGAGGCGTTGGAAATATCTGTGATGAGCCGATCCAAGCGTTGCACGTCTTCTTGGACGATATTCATCAACTTCTTTTGTTGATCGGGATCGCTGATCCGCGCCGCTGTCTCCACGGCACTGCGTAGTGAAGTCAGAGGGTTTTTAATCTCGTGGCTGACATCGGCTGCAAATCGCTCAATCGCGTCCATTCGATCGTGCAACGACTCGGTCATCTCCCGCAAAACACCGGATAGGTCGCCGATCTCATCGTCGCGACCGGTAAAATCGGGAATCTCCTCCGACCCACGCCCTAATCCCCGGCGTACCCGCTCCGCTGCCGTCGCCAATCGTAGGACCGGACGGGCAAGTGTTCCGGCCAGGTAGATGGAGAGCAAAATTGTAACGACCAGGGCCGCGCCGAACACCGCGACAACGGTCAAGCGGACCTCGCTCATAGCGGCTTTGACCGCGGTATCGTCCTTCGAAACCATCAAGGCGCCGAGGATATGACGGTAGCGCTGCACCGGAACAGCGACGGATAAGATCAAAGCCTCGGTCTCGGAACGCCGCACATAACCTGTGGTCTCACCCGCCAACGCTTCTTGAACTTCGACGAAATCCGTGGCGCTTTGATTGTGTTTTTCGAGGAAGCGCTCGAGCTTTCGGTTTTCCGGCAACAAGGAGGATACCAAATTGATCAATCTGGAAGCGGTTCGGATCAGCCAATTCGGTTCTTCCGGGGGGGGGAGCTCTTGCACCTGAACCGCGAAACGAGTTCCCATCAAATAACGACTGTCAGCGATCAAGGCACCGTTCGGCGCGAATAACCGCGAGCGGATTCCCGAAGGCGCGCTGAGCCGCCACACGATTTGCCGGGCAATCTGCAGGTTTACTAATTGCCGGCCCGTCGGTGTGATCTCAATCGCCCCCTCACCGATGGCTCCCGCGAAGGTGTCCGCCTGCAGCCGCAAGGCTTCGAGTTCGGAATCGACCAATCCGTCGCGATACGGTCCGAGATAGAGGAGTCCGCCAATGGGAATCAGCAGGGCGACCATATTGATGGCGAGAATACGCCGCGTAATCGGAGATACCCGCCGGCGACGGCGGGCCGCCGTTTGGGACGGGTCCTTATCGGCGGCGGCTTCCAGGGTCACGAGTCGCGATAGCGGTAACCGACTCCATATAGCGTCTCGATCTGGGCAAAGCCGGAATCGACTTGGCGGAATTTCGCCCGTAATCGCTTGATATGGCTGTCGATCGTGCGATCATCCACGTAGATACTCTCCCCATAGGCGGCATCCATGAGCTGATCGCGGGTCTTTACATGGCCTGGACGATGCGCCAACGACTTAATGAGGAGAAATTCCGTGACCGTTAGCGGCACTTCGCCACCACTCCACATACAGAGATGCCGGTCGGGGTCAAGCACAAGGTCGCCCCGAACGAGCGTTTCTTCACCTGAGGCCTCGCCGTTTTCTGCACCGTCCAAGCGGCGCAGCAAGGTCCGTATACGTTCTATCAACAGGCGTTGTGAGAATGGCTTCTTAATGTAGTCGTCCGCGCCCATGCGCAAGCCCATAACTTCGTCGACCTCGTCATCTTTCGACGTCAAAAATATCACGGGCATTTGCGATGATTTTCGTAATTTTTGTAGCAATTCCATGCCATCCATTCGAGGCATCTTGATGTCAAGCACAGCCAGGTCCACCGGCTGGCGCGACAACCCACGCAGCGCATCTTCACCGTCCTTGTAGGTGCGGACGTGGAACCCTTCCGCTTCGAGCGCCATCGAAACGGAGGTCAGGATATTTTGGTCGTCATCGACCAGAGCTATTGTTTGATGCATTGGTTTTTCCACCTCGGAGTTTAGCAACTCATAACCAAACCCCACAATCGGAATAAGTCAGGGCGAGAATGAGGCAAGAAGGGGGCAATGCGAGGAAGGCATTATAATCTAACCTGTCGATCACAGCTTTGTGAGAATCGGCCGCTGCGTCGATTTGTCCACTCGCGCCGGTATCGTCGGGAGCGATATCAGACTGCGAACCATTGCTCCCATGGGACACGCCGACAGATGAAGCGTACCCCGACCATCGCGCAAATCGGCATCATGTTGATTGCGCTCGGCACTATTGCCGTCACGGCGTTCGTGGCATGGCAGCGGATAGCCGATACCCGAACAACCGAAACGGCCGAAGGTGCGGGTCTGTCGGCGGCTGTCAAAATTGGTGGTCCCTTTGCGTTGACGAATCACTTAGGTGAAAAAGTGTCCGATGCGGTCTATCGAGGGCAATATCTCTACATCTATTTCGGCTATGGCTACTGTCCGGACGTCTGCCCGACCGAATTGGCGAATATGGCCGCGACCATCGACGCGCTGGGGCTGCAAGCGGACAAGGTTCAGCCTCTGTTCATCACTATTGATCCGGAACGCGATACGACAGAGTTCTTGGCGGAGTATGTCGCGCAGTTCCACCCTCGGTTCATCGGCCTGACCGGCTCACTCGCGGAAATCGCCGCCGTTGCCATGAGTTACCGTGTATTTTACCGCAAGGCGAAGGACGAAGATGGCAGCGAATATTTGATGGATCACTCTAATTTCGTCTACTTTATGGGTGACGATGGCGGCTTCTTGACGATGTTCAGGGGTGGCACGGACCCAGAGGCTGTCGCGAAAACGATGACAAAATATATACAGAAAGGGCAAAGCTGAGCCTGTCAAACTAACGTCAAAGTCAAGAATTTCTCACGTTAATGAAAGAAATCGGCAATGTGGCGTCAGGTCACTGTTGATTTCCGGCGTGTAACATAGGTATCAACACCCTTATATAGGGGATGTGCGGGCATTGCCCGCTCCGTGCGCAAGAGGGATGGGACAATTGCAGCAACACAGTCAATTCGGCCTGGAGAATCATGGCCTCAACAACGAGGCGGCGGTTCACTGGAATCTAGGTGCCGAAGCGCTTTACGAAGCGACCATCCGCCAGGGACGCGGAACGGTAGCGAGTGGCGGTTCTTTAGTCGTGGAGACCGGTGCTTATACGGGTCGGTCGTCAAACGATAAATACATCATCGAAGAAGAGACCACGTGCGACAACATCTGGTGGGGTGCGGTCAACAAATCGAACACTGAAGCTCGGTTTGATGCGCTCCGTCTACAAATGCTCGCGTATTTTCAAGGCCGTGATGTTTACGTACAGGACCTCGTCGCCGGCGCCGATCCGGCTTATCAGTTGAAGGTCCGCGTGATCAGCGAGAGCCCTTGGCACAGTCTGTTCGCTCGCAACATGTTCCGCCAGCCGACGGCGGAGGAGATGTCTTCTTTCACACCGGAATTGACGATCCTTAACGCGCCTTACTATAAGACGCATGCGGAACGCGACGGCGTGAACTCAGATTGCGCCATCATGATGAATTTCAAGGAACGTATGGTTCTGGTTGCCGGCACCCAATACGCAGGTGAAATTAAGAAGTCGGTCTTCAGTTACCTTAACTACGTGTTGCCTGACCGTAACGTTTTGCCGATGCACTGCTCCGCCAATATCGGCGAGAAAGGCGATGTTGGAATTTTCTTCGGTCTTTCCGGGACGGGTAAGACGACCTTGTCCGCGGATGGCACCCGGACCTTGATCGGCGATGACGAGCATGGCTGGACCGAAGACGGTGTCTTTAACTTTGAAGGTGGTTGCTACGCCAAGGTCATCAATCTCTCGGCCAAGGCCGAGCCGGAAATCTTTGCGACTTGCGGTATGTTCGGCACGATCTTAGAGAATGTGGTGATGGATCCGAATACCCGGGTACTGAACCTCGACGATGGATCGCTCACGGAGAATACCCGTGCGTCATATCCCCTGTCGTTCATCCCGAATGTGGAGATGAGTGGCGTCGGCGGACAGCCGGAAAACGTGGTGATGCTAACAGCGGACGCCTTTGGCGTGTTGCCTCCTATCAGCCGCCTGTCGGCCGATCAGGCGATGTATCACTTCTTGTCGGGATATACTGCTCGTGTCGGGGGCACCGAACGGGGCCTGACCGAGCCGCAAGCGACGTTCTCGACTTGTTTCGGCGCGCCCTTCATGCCGCGCCATCCATCGGTCTATGCCAGAATGCTTGGCGAGCGGATTGCCAAGACCGGTGCCAAATGCTGGTTGGTAAATACCGGTTGGTCCGGCGGCGCTTATGGCACCGGCAAGCGGATGCAGATTGACTACACACGGGCCATGGTCCGCGCGGCCCTCGACGGCCGATTGGCGGAAGTGGCGACGACGGCGGATCCGAATTTCGGCCTCAACGTACCGCAAGTCTGCCCGGACGTGCCGAACGAAGTGTTACAACCGCGCGAGACTTGGGGCGACAAAGGCGCCTACGACACAACGGCACGTGACCTTACGCAAAGGTTCGAAGCGAACTTTAAACAGTTTGAGGAATATGTTGACGATAACGTGAAAGCGGCGGGCGTTTACGCTGCTTGAGCCGTTGTTCGATCGAGACGAGAGAGGCCGGCTTTTTAGCCGGCTTTTTTCAAGTGAGCACACGTTCCGCCAATAGCGCGACAGCTACGTAGCGAAGCGTCTTGCCAATCGCGACCAGCAGCAGAAACCGCCAGAACGGGACGCGCAATATACCTGCCGCGAAAGTTATCGGATCACCGACGATCGGAACCCAGGCGAACAGCAGGGATACTTGTCCGTACCGTGTAAACCATGTAGATGCCCGATCTATCGCGGATGCGGAAACCGGAAACCATCTATGGTCCCGCCACCTCAGACAGTACCGTCCTAAGACCCAATTAAGGGCGGCCCCCAATGTGTTCGCGATGCTGGCGATACCGATCAGAAACCAAATGTCGAAACCCTCCGCCGCGACGAGGGCGGAGAGAACCCCTTCCGAGGACAACGGTAGTATCGTCGCAGCCGCTAATGCGCTGACGAAAAGCGACACATATGCAGCCGCTTCCAATTAATTGTTCCTGTCACTTTACGGGTTTACAGGGGCTGCGGCACGAATTTGAAGATCGGTACCTGCTGGCGCACGTTTTTGATGTCCCAGCTATAGACGGTCAACTGGCCGCGCGTCGTAATTTCCTTGGAATTGTGTTTCTTCGGCTGCACGTTGGTCCAAATGCGCACGACGCCGTTGAATTCCAGCCCGGCTTGTTCAAAGGCATCCGCATGATTTTCGTTCGGCTTGCCGCCGATGATCGTGATCTCTCCGGTGTTCTTATTATATTTTAATGTTAAGAAACGCGAGTTGAGACGGATGAAATTGAGCGATTTTTCGCTGATAATATAGCCATCACGCTGATATGTGACGTCGAAGCGGGCTTTTTCCTCGTATTGGATTTTCTTGAACGCCGAGTCGCGACGTAAGTCGCGCTCGGCGATCTCGATTCGGCCCAGAACAGCCGTACTCTGCAAATCACCACGCGCCATGCGTTGCGCCATCGACAAGTCGGTCAACTTACCAACATAGGTGAAGCGGTAGCGCCCTTGCCGGTCGATCTGAATATCCGCTTCAAAATCGCTCGGGAAGTAGCAACCGCTGATGGTGGCCACTGCGAGTAGCAGAATACCGATTCGCTTCAACACGTCGTTTTGCTATCCTCTAAGCCGGGTTCTTCGCGACGGAAACGCCGATCATGCTATCACGGGTGACCAATTCGGTCAGCTCTTTCTCGCTCATCGACTCGGAGCCTTCGGGGCGCTTCGGAATGACGAGAAACCGTAAATCCGCCGTGCTGTCATGGACGCGGACGTCGATATCGTCCGGCATGACAGTGCCGAACTCCGCCAAGACCTTGCGGGGTTCGCGCACGGTGCGGCTGCGATAGGCGCGCGATTTGTACCAATCCGGCGGCAGGCCAATCAACGAGCGCGGGTAACAAGAACACAGAGTGCAGACGACCACGTTATGGACGTCGTCTGTGTTCTCGACACCGCGAATCGGAATGTCACCGGCGTCGATATCCATCTCGGCCGCTGCGCCGTTAACATCGGCGATCAAGCGTTCCTTGAAGGCAGGATCAGTCCAGGCCTTCGCGATCAAACGGGCGCCGAAGACCGGCGAGCGGGAATCCTGCTGTTCCATTTGATTGCGCAATTCGTCGCCAGTGATGACATCCTTTTCGACCAACAACTCCGCCAAGGCCTCCGTCATCACCTTATAATAGGTGATCGGCTGGTCCTCGAGGTCCGGTTGTTTAGGGTGCTGGTGACCGTGCTCGTGATCGTGGTGGTGATGTTCGCTCATCTCAGGCTGCTCCTTCGCCGGGCTCAAGCCAATTTTCATAAAGATCGACCAATGCCGTATCGGCATTCGATCCTTCATAGTTGGGCCACACATCGTTCTGGCGGAATTGCACGCGATATAGCATCAACGCCGGTTTTCCGTCGCGGCCATAAGCTAATTCCTCTGGATTGGCGTAAGTCCCCACGACTTCATGGATAATGCCTTTTTGGCCGCGGATGAAAAAAGGCGTGCGGACATGGCCCGGCGGAAACGCGCGCCGCACGGTCACCGCATCGCCGACAGAATATTTTGCCGCCATTACGAGCCCTCCGCGTCGGCCTTGAGCCGCGCCTCGACTTCTTCCATGCGTCGGCCCAATTCGTCGATCGTAATGATACCTTTTTCGATCAGAATATTGGTAGTCGATGCCGCCCAACGTTCGTAATAGGTCATCTCGTCATACGCTTTAGCGCCCAATTCCTCGATGCCACGCCGCATCTCGTCAACTGTGAACAAGTTGCGTTTCTCGTCCGCCAGCAGTCGGCGTACAGCGTCGATCTTCTTTTCCCAATAGGCGTAATCGTGTTCATTGTCGGCCTCGACCGGACCTGCACCAAGCCCGCCCATGTCGTGATGCCGTCTCCCGAATTCGCTCATCTTCTGCTCCCTTAAACTTCTTACCGGTCAGTATGGAATCCTTGACGGCAACGAAGCAAGCCACCTGAATCTTAACTAAGCGGATTCATTGCATGCAGCCTATATCCCGGACGCTCGCCAAGCGAGGCATACCATCGGTCCAAATTTGGCATCGCCGGGCGGTCTTCGACCAAGGAAAAGTAACGGAAGGCCGCCGCCCCGACAGGGATGTCGCCGACCGTCAACTGTTCGCCATGCACGAAACTTTTGCCTTCAAGATGGCGGTCCAGGACTGACCAGAGTGCCCCTGCCTCTTTCTTAGCACGGGCGATGGCGTCATTGTCGCGGTTGGCTTCGACGGTCCGCACAAGGCCCCAAAAGATCGTCGTCATCGGTGCATGCAAATGACCGGTATACCAATCCATCCAGATTTCGCTTTTCGCCAATTCGCCGAGGTCTTCTGGCCATAAGGTGCCGACGCCGTGCTTGGCCGCGAGGTAGCGCACAATGGTCTGCGATTCCCATAGGATGAGTCCGTTGTCATCGATCGTCGGGACCCGGCCCATGGGGTTCTTCGCCAGATAGTCCGGCTGATCGTTGCCCCCGAAAGCACCACCGATATCGGTGCGGTCGAAACTCAGGCCGAGTTCGGCCGCACACCACAGCACCTTGATGACATTGACCGAATTGTTTCGTCCCAAAACTTTCAGCATATCGCTATTATCCCTCGTCCTGAATTTCCGCCATTTTTTGACGCGACAGGCCAACCGATTCGCCGGCAGCCATCAGGGCTTCCCATGTGTTCTCTTCAATCTCGATGCCGCCCTCGATCATTGCCGCGCGCTTAATCCGCTCCGGCTCTCCGGCGACCAAAACAGGTTTATCCGGATCGGCAGGTGGCGAGCCCTTGGCATAGGCGATCATCGCATCGACTTCATGCTTCATATAGCTGTCTTCGACGAAGCGCGACGGATCCATTACAACCGCCAACATATTGTTGGTCGTCGTATCGGAAGTTTGATTTTCCGGCTGCAGAGTGCCGCCTCCGGTCAACATGCCGCCGAAAAATTCACACACCATGGCAAGGCCATAGCCCTTATGCTCGCCCATCGGTAGCAAGGCACCCCGAGGATCTGCCCACATCACGTTCGGGTCTTGGGACGGTTTCCCGTCGGCATCCAAGACATAGCCCTCGCTAAGCGGTTCTTCTTTCATCATCGCGACCCGCGCCTTACCCATTGCGATGCGGCTCGTGGCCATATCCAGGATAAAGGCTGGATTCTTGTCTGTGGCCGGAATGGCGAAGACGACCGGATTTGTCGACAGCCGCGAATCCGTTCCGCCAAAGGGGGCTACGATGGAAGAGCGGCCGATGACATTGACGAAATGCATCGAGGCGAATCCCGCGTCGGCGCACATTTCCCCATAAGTCCCCACACGTCCGATATGGCAGGAATTACGTAATCCCAAAATCGCGAAACCGTCCTTTTGCGCCTTGGCGATGGCCAACTCGGTCGCTTGGCGTGCCACGGCTTGCCCGTAGCCCCGATTACCGTCGACGATTAGCAGCGGACCGCTATCGGTGACGACGGAAACCGTCGTGTTGGGTCGCAACTCGTCTCGATGCAATGCCTCGTAGTAGCGCGGGATCATGCCGACCCCATGGCTTGGGTGGCCCTTCAGATGGGCTTCCACCAGATGGTCGGTGACGATTTCGGCTTCGCTGGACTCGCTGCCGCCGGATTCCAATATGGCGCGTGTGACCCGGCGCAGGGTTTTGTGATTGATCAACATCGCTTCTACTGTGTCCTCCAGAAAAGGCTCGAGACGGACTCCGGCCGAGCAGGGATAGGATGAAACTAGTGCGTTAGTGCGCCGCCGCCCAATCGTCGCCGACACCGGCATCGACAACCAGCGGTACTTTCAGCTCCAACGCCGGGAGGGCCGCCCCTTCCATTGCGCCGCGTACGGCGGCAATGGTTTTTTCCACCTGATCTTCCGGCGCTTCGAACAGCAACTCATCGTGGACTTGCAACAGCATGCGGGCATCGACGCCTGCATCGGTAAGCGCCCTTGGCACTCGGATCATCGCACGTTTGATAATGTCGGCGGCCGAGCCTTGGATCGGCGCGTTGATCGCTTGGCGTTCCGCGTAGTTCTTCTGCATTGGGTTTTTGGCGTTGATTGATTCCAAATGAATGCGCCGTCCGAACAATGTCTCGACCAAACCCGCCTTGCGGCATTGCTCTACCGCGCTGTCCATATAGTTGCGGATACCGGGATAGCGTTCGAAATAGGCGTCGATATATTCCTTGGCGGCTCCCCGCGGAATACTCAACTGGCGCGCCAGACCGAAAGCGCTGATGCCGTAGATAATGCCGAAATTGATGGCCTTTGCCTGCCGGCGAACCAGTGGGTCCATGCCTTCGATCGGCAGATTGAAGACCTGGCTCGCGGTCATCGCGTGGATGTCCTGGCCGTCTCGGAAAGCTTCAACCAAGGCTTCGATTCCGGCCATATGAGCGAGGACCCGCAACTCGATCTGACTGTAGTCGAGGGAAATCAGCTTCCAGCCTTCACGCGGTACAAAGGCGCTTCTGATTTTTCGGCCCTCTTCGGTGCGGGCTGGGATATTCTGCAAGTTCGGATCAGTCGACGACAAGCGGCCGGTCTGTGCGCCGGTCATGGCGTAGGACGTGTGGATGCGGCCCGTCGCCGGATTAATCTGCTCCACCAAGGCGTCGGAATAGGTGCTTTTTAACTTAGCAATCTGGCGCCACTCGATTACGCGCGCCGGTAGATCATGGCCATTCGCCGCCAGGTCTTCCAATACGCTAGCATCGGTGCCGAAACCGCCGCTTTTGTTTTTCTTGCCGCCCGGCAGGCTCATTTTCTCGAAGAGGATCTCGCCGAGCTGTTTTGGAGAGCCGATATTGAAGGCCTCCCCGGCCAGCTCGTGAACTTCGGCTTCGAGTCCTGCCAATCGCTGGGTGAAATCGCGCGAAAGGCCGCGCAACTTCTCCGGATCGACTCGGATACCCTCTTTTTCCATCGCGGCGACGATAGGGACCAAGGGCCGCTCGATGGTCTCATAGACCGTGGTCATCTTTTCTTGTACCAAACGCGGTTTCAGGGCTTGGTGCAGGCGCCAGGTGATGTCGGCATCCTCCGCCGCGTAATCGCGGGCGGCTTCCAGCGGCACATAGTCGAAGGTGATCTGCTTCTTGCCGGTCCCGACGACTTCCTTGAACTTCACAGTCGAGACACCGAGATGGGCTTCCGCCAACACGTCCATGCCGTGGCCGTGCCGCCCGCCGTCGAGGACGAAAGACAACAGCATCGTATCGTCGATGGGCGTCACGTCGACGTTGTAGCGCGACAAAACCAACGAATCGTATTTGATATTCTGCCCGATCTTGAGGACTGAAGGGTCGTCGAGTAATGGCGCTAAAATATCGAGGGCAAGTTGGCGTGAAATTTGCTCCGGCGCTTCGTCCGCCTCACCGCCGCCATCGCCCAAATCAAAGGCTCCTTGGCCGTTTGGCGCTTTATGGGCCACTGGAATATAACACGCACGTCCCGCTTGGACGGAGAGCGAAAGACCGACCAATTCCGCCGACATCGCGTCGAGCGACGTTGTCTCGGTATCAACAGCGACCATCCCGACCGCCCGCGCCTTGTTGACCCAAGCCTGAAGGCTCGCCTCGTCCCGCACCAATTCGTAGACGATTTCGCTGGGCGCAGCGGCTGGACCGGCCCCACCGGACACAGCGCCGCCACTGTTCTCGATGGCGGCGAGGGTTTTGCGCAAAGCCTGATTGCGCTTCTCTTCTGGCAGGGTCTCGAAGGCACTCGTAAAGTGGTCGTCGAATTCCGCCTG
Organism: Alphaproteobacteria bacterium; assembly: GCA_049601975.1. Lineage (GTDB taxonomy): Bacteria > Pseudomonadota > Alphaproteobacteria > UBA8366 > UBA8366 > UBA6544. Next base: position 40,387 of record JBMYRC010000016.1, read on the forward strand.
CGCTTGGTCGTCGAGAGCGCTGCGCAATTCTGCCAAAATAGCATCAAACCCCTGGGTCGCGAGCCAAGGCACCAGTTTCGCTAATTCATGCTCCGGCACATCGAGAGCGTCCACCGGCAAGTCTACCGGCACGTCGTCCTTCAGCGTAACAAGCTCCAAGGAGACCCGCGCCAAATCTGCGAATTCGAGAAGATTTTCGCGCCGCTTGTTTTGTCTGATCTCACCGGCCCGCGCCAAGAGCGTATCGAGATCGCCATACTCGTTGATAAGTAACGCCGCCGTCTTCACACCGATTCCCGGCACGCCCGGCACATTGTCAACCGAATCACCGGCAAGCGCTTGCACCTCGACGACTTTCTCCGGCCCGACACCAAATTTCTCAATGACCTCATCTCGGCCGATGCGGCGGTTCTTCATCTCGTCGAACATACCGACCTTATCGTTGACGAGCTGCATCAAATCCTTGTCGGAAGAGATGATCGTGACCTCCGCGCCCACCGCGACCGCTTGGCGCGCATAGGTCGCGATAATGTCGTCGGCCTCGAAGCCGGGAATCTCGATTGTGTGCAGATTGAACGCCTCGCTTGCTTCCTTGATCAGCGGGAATTGCGGCACCAGTTCTTCCGGCGCGGGCGGACGTTGGGCTTTGTAATCGGGATAAAGATCATTGCGAAACGTTTTGCGGGCGGCATCGAAAATGACCGCGATATGATCGGCTTCGGTATCGCGCAGTAATTTCATCAACATCCGCGTGAAACCGAAGACGGCGTTCACCGGTGTTCCGTCGGGGCGGCTCAAGGGCCGAATTGCATGAAAGGCCCGAAAGATAAATCCGGACCCGTCGACGAGATAGAGATGTTTCAGCGGAGCGGCCTCGGCCATACCGGGTATCCTTCAGCTACGGGGACTGCGATGGAGAGCTTGATTGTAATTGGTCTGAGCGGTTTCGTCTTGCAGCGATCCGCCCGAGTGGTCCTAATGCGCGTGGGAGGGTGTCGCCCCTTCCTTTAGATTAAACCGGCGGCCGCAATAGGGGCAATCGACGCTGCCTCCATCCCCTAAGTTAAGGTAGACAAGGGGATGCCCCAAGGCACCTCCACCGCCATCGCAACTCGTCCGCATCTCTTCGACTTCGATTGTCTCTGGCGGTTCCATTTTCGCTTTCACCCTATGCAAATTCATCTGCGCACGGTTTGACCGCACGCTTGCAGGGATGATACCGAATGCGGGCCGGTAATCAATATTCGGAATGCGGAATGGGGCGGCGTCTCTTAACAATTTGTTTCCTCGCGGTTCTGTCCGCCGGATGCGCACCTTGGCACACTCCGCCGGGACCGGCCTTACAGGCGCCGTCGTGGAATGACGAGGGGATTACCGCTCCGGATGGTGCCAACCTGCCATTACGACGCTGGGGACCAAAGGGCAGCCCGCGCGTCGTCGTCTTGGCGTTGCATGGATTCAACGATTATTCCAAAGGCTTTGAGGCCCCTGCGAAATCCTTCGCCGCCGCCGGTATCGCGACATATGCCTACGATCAACGGGGCTTTGGCAGGGCACCCAACAAAGGCACCTGGTCGAGCGTAGATGGCATGACGGACGATTTACGCGTCGCGGCTCGATTGGTGCGCGACGCTCATCCGGATGTGCCGTTTTATATCCTAGGCGAAAGCATGGGAGCCGCGGTGATATTGGCGGCGATGGATCAGGACCACGTGCCGCCCGTCGCCGATGGCTATGTATTGTCGGCTCCAGCGGTATGGGCGCGGCGCGTGATGCCGGTCTGGCAACGTGTCGGATTAGAGTTTTTCGCCCACACCATTCCGCTGTTTCACGTGACAGGACAGGGATTCAATCGCACACCGTCGGACAATCGGGACATGCTCCGTAAGCTCGGGCGCGATCCGTTGGTGATCAAATACACCCGGATCGACACGATTTACGGGTTGGTGAATTTGATGGATGCGGCACTCGACGCGGTACCCCGACTGCCGGGCAACACGCTCATCTTGCTCGGCCAAAAGGAAGACATTGTGCCGAATGAGGCGATGTCGGCCTTTATTGCCGCGCTGCCCAAGGATTCCTGCGTCAAAGTAGCCCGCTATCGCTCCGGCTATCACATGCTGTTGCGGGATTTGAAGGCGGATGTGGTTCTAGGTGATTTGATCGCCTGGATGGCGAACCCGGAGCGCGCTTTGCCGTCCGGTGCCGACCGCGTAAAGGTCGTATCACAAGAGCCTGGTGCCCCGGCGTCGCTTGCCCTAAATTGCGATCCGCCTATTGTCGCGCGCCCGTAGCTCAGCTGGATAGAGCGTCGGCCTCCGAAGCCGAAGGTCAGAGGTTCGAATCCTCTCGGGCGCGCCATTCCTTTCCGTAATATTCTGGTCACATCAGCCTACCATCACTGCGACTGCCGTTTGGGCAAAAGTCGAAACGGGGAAATGTGTCTTGAATAAAGAGACGTATTGTGGCCGCCCCTCCCAATCGACACGGCAGTTCCGGGGATGTGCTGAAATAGGAACCTTAAGGGAGCTTAGATTCTCATCCCCAATCCTCTATGACTTCAAACGGTGTTCGAACTTTCTCCCTCGGTGCGCGCCATTCTTTTTCGTAAAATTCCTATCGCCTTAGTGTAACTGCGCCACTTCTCCGAATTGGGCGAGAGTTAAGATATGACACTTCGTTCCACTAACAGCGATGAGTTGCCGTATTGAATAGTGCCGCAAAACAACCGCTATTTGATCGAGAAGCGGACAGCGAAGACAAATGGTCCCAAGTGTCGAGACGACCTGAATACGACATCGATCACCGGCTATCGTGCGTCGTCGCTGGACCGGGTATCAATGGTCGAGACTGTCATCTCTTGCCCAGAGAAGATTGGCGAGAAGTCGATGATCGTTGTCATTTTGTCGACAGAGCGCCAGCTCTATTCTTGTTATCAGATAAATGCTGAGGGCGCAGTTGCTCCGGGGTGGTCCCGCACGCTGGCGCTAAACATCGGTTTTGGAGGATAGAATGAGCGGATTTGTCGGAGCACAGCACGAATTTCACGATGACGAGTTCGTCCGCGGTTGGGCGAGCCGCTTTGAGCCGACAGCACCGCGCCTGCAACTCTTTGACATGATTTTAGCCGAGGTCGAGAAACTCGGTAAGGTGGACAGCCATGTGGTCGAACTCGGCACCGGTCCGGGCTATATGGCGCGGCACATCCTCGAGCGGAATTCAGACCTTGGATACGAGGCGCTCGATTTCTCCGATGTCTTCATGCAGGTCGCCAAGGAGACGATCGATGACCTGTGCCATCGCGTCACCTTCACGAATGCCGACCTGATGACAAAAGAGTGGCCGCAGAAGCTAAGCAAGCGGCCGGACGCCATCATTTCAACCTGGGCCCTGCACGATCTCGGCGGCCAGCAACCCGTCGCGGACGTCTATGCACGATCCTATGAAACATTGCCCGCGGGCGGCCTCCTCGCTAACGGGGACTTCATAAAGCCCAACGGGACGGAATGGGATTACGAGGCCGGCCGATTTTCGATCGAACGGCACCTGGAACTGCTGCGTGAGGCGGGTTTTAAGAATCCGAAATCACTGATCCACCTGGAGCAAAACATCGTCGACCCGACGGCCGGCCAAAACTATGCCTGCCTCGTCGCCGTGAAGTAGCGATTGGTGGACGCGGCGTCCGTCGACCGTGCGCAGTTGGCCTTTTTGTATACCGCCCGGGACTTTGACCTTTGAGCGAATGGTTTAGCAAAGCGACATTTGCTGAATGCCTCGAGAGGGCGGCCGAAAGCTGGGGGCCGCGTGAAGCTCTTGTGCACGAAGGCCGCCGCATTTCTTTCGTGGAACTGAAGAACGAAGTCGATACCGTGGCCCGCGGGTTGATAGCGCTCGGCGTTGGCCCGAACGACAAAGTCGTTCTTTGATGCCGAACAGACCCGAATGGCTCTACGCCTTTTTCGCGTTGTCGCAGATCGGTGCAATTGTTGTACCGGCGAACACACGGTTTCGCGCCAATGATCTGGAATACGTGGTCCGGCAATCGGATTCGACGACGTTGATCACGGTCGATCGTTCGGGACCGATCGACTACCTTGCGCTGGCGCGGGCAATCATTCCGGAGATTGCATCTGATCCGAATACCGTGCTCGCCTCGGCAATGTTCCCTGAACTGGAGCGTGGCATCGTTCTGGGGTCCGACGTCCCCTCCGGCGCGATAGCTTGGTCGGATATGGTGGCACGCGGAAAGGCCATCACCGCTGCATCGCTGCGGGACCGCGTGCGCCAGGTCAAACCCGACGATACCACCCTCATAATGTACACCTCGGGCACCACGGGCTTTCCGAAGGGGGTCATGCATTGCCA
>JBMYRC010000017.1:0-43953 GCA_049601975.1 Alphaproteobacteria bacterium
GTCTGAGGGTCACGCTTCTCGAATGGCACCCAACCTCGATTAACCAAAATGTGACCGCCGTCGTCGGCGCGCTTCAGTAATGTGACGATGTTCAGTCCAGGCTTCCCGTTGAGCGACCGGTTGATTACATAAAATTCCTTGTCGTGCAGATATTTACCTGTCACTGAAACCCGTCGAAACTCATAGGCTTCGACATTGTCGATCCGTGTTGGAAGCGCGACCGGGGCCTCCGTGCCGCGCTCCTGCAGTCGTTCGATCAGCGTGTCTTTCCAATGCAGACGATTAACCTGCCAACCACCGAGGAAGACCAACGCGATCAATGTCGGAACAGTGAACAAGGTCGGCCATAGTTTTGGTCGAAAACTCATACTAATCCTTTGGATCAAACGAATTCAATTCGGTATCACCGGCCTTATGGCGGAATTGTAGCGCAATTAGTGTCGCCTTAAATTGTCGGATAAGCGTTATTGATCCGATAAAAACGAAAGGCGGCCATATTGCCAAATAGAGCCAATAAGGTGACGCGAATGACATCTCATGCCAAACGGCTAAACCGACGACAAACGGTCCTATTACAAAAATTACGAAAATAGCCTGCCCGTCGTCGCGATCTTCCACCTCCAAATGCAGGCTGCAAACATCACAGTTGCCGTCAACCGTTAGCGAACCCCGGAAAAGGCACCCGATACCGCAACACGGGCAGTTGTATCTCAATCCGGCCGAAAAGGGGCTGACGGACGTAAAACTCTGTTTCATGCCCGTCGAATCCCAATCTCCGTAATCAGCCACCCCACCAATAGACTGCGCAGAACAGGAACAGCCAGACTACATCGACGAAGTGCCAATACCAAGCCGCCGCTTCAAAACCAAAGTGCTGTTCAGGCGTGAAATGCCCTTTCCGCGCACGGAAGTAGCACACAATAAGGAAAGTGGTGCCAACAATAACATGAAAGCCGTGAAATCCTGTCGCCATGTAGAAGGTCGAGCTGTAAATTCCGTCAGAAAATGCGAACGCCGCATGGCTATATTCGTACGCTTGCACACCAGTGAACAATATGCCGAGTATAATTGTAATGCCCAGGCCCTTAATCAGACCGTCGCGATTACCTTCCCGAAGTGCATGATGCGCCCAAGTTATCGTCGCGCCGGAAAGCAATAAGATGAGCGTATTCATAAGCGGCAAATCGAAGGGGTCGAACGTTTCCACCCCTACCGGGGGCCAGACACCGCCCGCGAAACCAGCCGCCAAGATGTCATGCGGCAATTCCTTCGGATAGAGGCTCGATTCAAAAAATGCCCAGAAGAATGCAACAAAAAACATGACTTCTGAGCAGATGAACAGCGCCATGCCGTAGCGGAGGCCGAGCTGGACCACCGGCGAATGATGGCCTTCGGCTTCCGCTTCTCGGATAACGTCACGCCACCACACGAACATCGTATACACGACCAACAGAACTCCGGGAGCAAAAATGAGTGCCCCGAGTGACGTCAGCATGGGCTCAATACCTTCACCCAGCATATCCGGATGCAGGTATAGGACGACGCCGAAGGTCAGCAAGAAGGACGCCAGCGCACCAACCGCGGGCCAGGGGCTCGGATCGACCAAGTGATATGGGTGGCTATGACCTTGATGTTCGTCTGTTGCAGCGCTCATCTCGTTTCCTCGCTCTACGCCTGACTTGAGGCTTCTTCCTATTGAATCGACCGCTGCCTATCTATTGATCTGGCTTTGGCACTAACTTGCCGCTCTAATACCGGTTTTGTCAGCTTATCGACCGGATAGAACGTATATGAAAGGGTAATCGTCTTAACATCATTTAGGTTCGGGTCGTTGCTGATATCCGGATCGACATAGAACGCGACCGGCATATCCACCGTCTGACCGGGTAACAAGGTTTGTTCAGTAAAACAAAAACATTCGACCTTGCTGAAATAGGCTCCAACCTTGAGTGGCGTCACGTTGAACGTCGCCGTGCCGGTTAGAGGCTGCTTTGTTTGGTTGGTCGCACGGTAGAACGCAACAGCATTTTCACCTACCTGTAATTCGATCTGGCGTTGAACGGGCTGAAACGCCCAATCAATATTTGTCACCATCGCGTCGAACCGCACCTTTATCGGGCGCTGCGTAACGGAACCGCTCTTCTCCGCTGCGATTTGTGTCGTTCCGCCATACCCGGTGACTCGGCAAAACAAATCGTAGAGCGGCACGGCGGCATAGGACATGCCGACCATGCCCATCGCAACGGTCGTGAGCACGACCACAAGACGCCGATTTTTACGTCCAAGAGCGCTCATCCCTCACCACTCATCCGAAGGATCGCCACGAGATATAAAACGACAACCCATCCCACAAGCACGGCCATAAGGGCCATATTTTTTCGCCGCTGCCGCCGCTTCATGTCATTGACCTGATCGTGTTTCTTGTTCGAATCCGTCATGGCCGTTGTGGTCATCCTGTTTGCCCCTTAGACAGCTGTCATCAGGGAATTATCGGCGATCAGGATCGCGAATAATCCGAATAGATAAAAAATCGAATACCCGAACATTCGCTTCGCCAAACGGTCGCTCTCATCCCGCCAAACGGCAATCGCCAATGCCAAAAAGATAAGACTAAGAGCCGCTGCAACAGCACCGTACACTTGCCAACCCGCGAAGCTGAAAAAACATGGTGCTAGGCTCAAGGGTACCAGCAATACCGTATAGAGCAGCATCTGACGTTTGGTTTCGCGCGTTCCGTAGACCACCGGAAGCATGGGCACGCCCGCCGCGGCATAGTCACCTTTGCGGTATAGCGCCAAAGCCCAAAAATGTGGCGGCGTCCAAAAAAAGATCAGTAAAAACAGAATTACGGCCTCAATACCGACATCTCCGGTAACCGCTGCCCAGCCGATGGCCGGCGGGAATGCCCCGGCGGCCCCACCAATGACTATGTTCTGAGTGGTCCGGCGCTTCAGCCACACAGTATAGACAAAGACATAAAATAAAACCGCTGCCGCCAAAAGTCCGGCCGCAACCGCGTTCGTCGCCAAGAACATGAGCATTACCGCGCCCGAGGCGAGTATCACACCGAAGGCCAAAGCCTCAGACGGTTCGACTTTCCCGCTTGGAATTGGTCGTCGGCGCGTACGTTCCATGACCGCGTCGATATCGCGGTCATACCACATATTGATCGCTCCTGCAGCCCCGGATGCCACCGCGATACAGAGGATGGCGACGGCCGCCAATACCGGGTGTAGATCGCCTGGTGCCACCGAAAGTCCGGCGAAGCCGCTAAACACTACGAGCGACATCACACGAGGCTTCAGCAGGGCAAAGAAATCGCGAACTTCACCCTGTCCCGAGACCGATTGATAGGCGGTTTGCGCCAAGATCTACCTCCGGATCGCCGTAGCCGCTATTTGACTTGCGGCAGTTGGTCAAAGCTATGGAACGGCGGCGGCGAGGACACGGTCCACTCCAGCGTTGTCGCTCCTTCGCCCCAATAGTTGTCTTCAACGCGCCTACCTGCTTTCAAGGTATAAATCAGCACGAAGACGAAGAAGATCGTCGATCCAAAGGAAATGAACGCACCAATCGACGACACATAATTCCACCCGGCCAAGGCATCGGCATAATCGATGTAACGACGTGGCATGCCGGCCAGACCCGAGAAATGCTGCGGGAAGAACGTTATATTGACGCCGATAAATGTTGTCCAAAAATGCAGCCGGCCGGCCCATTCGGGATACTGCCGACCCGACATCTTGCCAATCCAGTAGTAGATACCGGCAAAGATCGAGAAAACCGCGCCCAATGACAGCACGTAATGAAAGTGAGCGACGACATAGTAAGTATCATGCAACACCAGATCGACACCCGCATTAGCGAGAACAACACCGGTAACACCGCCGACGGTGAAAAGGAAAATAAATCCGATCGACCATAGCATCGGTGTATCGAAACGGATTGAACCGCCCCACATCGTCGCAATCCAACTGAAGATCTTAATACCGGTCGGCACCGCGATAACCATAGTTGCCAACGTGAAGTAAGCGCGAACATCGACATCGAATCCGATCGTGTACATATGGTGCGCCCAAACGACGAAACCGATAACGCCGATGGCCACCATCGCATAAGCCATCCCGAGATAGCCGAACACCGGCTTTTTCGAGAAAGTAGAAATGATGTGGCTCATAATGCCGAAGCCGGGCAGGATCATGATATAGACTTCGGGATGGCCAAAGAACCAGAACAAGTGCTGGAACAGAACCGGCTCACCGCCGCCCTCCGGCTTGAAAAAGGCCGTGCCAAAGTTCCGGTCGGTTAGCAACATGGTGATGGCGCCGCCCAAAACTGGCAAGGCTAACAACAACAAGAACGCCGTCACCAATGTCGCCCACACGAAAAGCGGCATCTTGTGCAGCGTCATGCCCGGCGCGCGCATGTTAAAAATCGTAGTAATGAAATTCACAGCACCCAGGATCGACGATGCGCCCGCCAAATGGAGCGCAAATATTGCCATATCCACCGCCGCACCGTCATGCCCATAGCCGGTGTTGGAAAGAGGTGGGTACATGGTCCATCCCGTGCCAGCGCCTCCACCGATCAAGGCTGAGCCCAGAAGCAATAAAAAGGCCGGCACCAGCAGCCAAAAGCTGATGTTGTTCATGCGCGGAAACGCCATATCCGGCGCACCGATCATCAACGGCACAATCCAGTTACCAAAACCACCGATAACCGCGGGCATGACCACAAAGAACACCATGATCAATCCATGCGCGGTAACAATCGTATTCCAGAGATGTCCGTCGGGCGAACCGTCTTCCAGGGTCATATATTGAACCCCTGGCTCCATCAGTTCCATCCGCATGTAGACGGAAAAAGCCCCGCCGATCAGACCGGCTATGACAGAGAAGACAAGGTACATCGTTCCGATGTCCTTGTGGTTTGTAGAATAGACGTAACGGCGCCAACCCGTGGGGGTGTGATCGTCATGTCCGTGCGCGTGTCCTGCTGTATCTTCAGCCATGATACCCTCTATCCTTCGTCGTTACTTCGACAACGCATGCTCAGCGACCTTAATGGTCGCCTTTGAAGGCGCGTCGGGTTCATCAACCCGCGCGAATTCTTGTTTCGCCTTTTCCACCCAAATGTCGAACTCCGCCGGAGACACCGCTTTAACCATGATTGGCATATAAGCATGATTGACACCGCAAAGCTCCGAACAGAAACCATAATAGGTTCCGGCCCTATCGATCTGCACCCAGGTCTCGTTCAACCTGCCAGGAGTTGTATCGACCTTCACCCCGAAGGAGGACATCGACCAATTGTGAATAGTATCCGCGGAGGCGAATAGCAGCCTTATCTTCTTGCCTACCGGAAGCACGACTGGATTATCAGTATCCATCTGCCGCTTTTGGCCCGGCTTCAACTCTTCTTCCGGTATCAAATTAGCATCAAACCCAAAATTGCCGTGGTCCGGATACTGATATTCCCAATACCATTGATGGCCGACGACTTTAAGCGTCATATCGCCATCTTCAATCCGGTCAGCAAAATACAAAAGCTTCATCGACGGGACGGCAATTGCAGTTAAAATGAGGACCGGAACAACGGTCCAAGCGATTTCAAGCAGCGCGTGATGCGTTGTCGTCGACGGCGTCGGATTGCGGCTCTCGCGAAACCGAATACTGACATAGATCAACAAGCCTAAAACGAAAACCGTAATGACCGTGATGACAATCAACAGGGCGTCATGCAACTCAACAATCATAGCTGCCGTCGGCGAGGCCGCCGGCTGTAGCCCCATTTGCCATGGGGTTGGTTCGCTAGCCGAAGCCTGTCCGGCGAAGATCGCCAGTAACAGGACGGAAACAGTAATGAGAACCCTATTCACCCTGTACTCTCCCACATCCATCCGCCGCCAGGATCAGATTTCGGGTGTCACCACCCTCGCACTTCCCGCTCGGCGCATTTTCAAAACTCTAACGCAGACATGCCTTAACCTACGGTCAAACCCACCGGTGGCAATATCTAACGCTGTGCAATAGCACGTCTTTATATCAGTCGTGCCAGCACATGGCGACCATCGCGACACTATGTCGCAAAAACAATGAAATTGCCATGCCTTAGGAGATGATCGTGATTTCCCACGACATTCTCTCTCGGCAATAATATGCGTGCCGTCATACCAAAAGTTTTATAATGTGCATCTGTAAATTAAAAAGAATCGATAATCATATGCGTCATCTATTGTGATTGACCCGACTGTGCTAGTCTCCGTAAAAGACAGCATCCGGTCAGTACATCTATTAAACGCATCGGTTGCTATATTTGGGCAACATAGTATGGATAATTCGGCATGACCGATCTGACGAAAACGGATGAGCTGTTCTTCACACGGGGCGGCCTTGAACGCGGGCGGATAGAGTTCCTGGCCAGAGAGGCACTTACCGGTGCCGATGACGGTGAACTCTATCTCGAATATTGCCAATCCGAGAGCATTTCTTTTGACGATGGCCGTATTCGCAGTGCCAGTTTTGACACGACGCAAGGTTTTGGATTGCGAGCGATCACCGGCGAAGCGGCGGGTTACGCGCATTCCTCCGAACTTTCCGAGGCCGCGATCAAGCGTGCCGGCGAAACAGTGCAAGCCGTTCATGCCGGACATGGCGGTACCCATGCAGACGCGCCCGTCGGCACAAATGCTAATCTGTACGCCGAGACCAATCCCCTTGGTGAAGTCGCCTTCGAGGACAAGGTCGCGCTCCTCACTGAGATTGACGACTACCTGCGGGCCAAAGATCCCCGTGTTGGCCAAGTCATGGCAAGCATCTCAGGTGAATGGCAGGCCATCCAAATTATTCGCCCTGACGGCTACCGTGCGGCGGATATACGCCCCTTGGTTCGCCTCAACGTCGCCGTCATCGCCCAAGACGGCGAGCGTATGGAAAGCGGCAGTTTCGGCGCCGGCGGGCGTACCGGATATGGCGATCATTTCGCGCCGGAGACATGGCAAAAATATGCCGACGAAGCCTTGCGGCAGGCATTGGTCAACCTGGAATCAGTCCCGGCGCCGGCAGGTGAGATGACCGTGGTGCTCGGCCCCGGATGGCCCGGTATCCTGTTGCACGAAGCGATTGGGCACGGCCTTGAAGGCGATTTCAATCGCAAGAAGACATCCGCTTTCTCGGGCTTAATGGGCGAACGTGTCGCCTCCCCAGGGGTGACTGTGATTGACGACGGCACCATCAACGACCGACGAGGATCCCTTTCCATCGACGACGAGGGAACGCCGACGAAAAACACCACCCTGATCGAGGACGGTATTCTAGTCGGCTACATGCAAGACCGGATGAACGCCCGCTTGATGGGAATGGAGGCGACCGGCAACGGGCGCCGGCAATCCTATGCCCACGCACCGATGCCCCGCATGACCAATACGATTATGTTGGCGGGCGACAAGGACCCGGAAGAAATCCTAGCTTCCGTCGACAATGGCCTTTACGCGGTAAATTTCGGCGGCGGACAAGTCGATATAACGAACGGCAAATTCGTTTTCACCTGTACCGAGGCCTATATGATCGAAAACGGTAAAAAGGGCGCTCCGGTCAAGGGAGCTACCCTGATCGGAAATGGCCCGGATGCGTTGACGAAAGTATCGATGATTGGCAATGACATGATGCTAGACCCCGGTGTTGGCACCTGCGGTAAGGACGGACAAGGCGTGCCGGTCGGCGTTGGGCAACCGACGATGCGGTTGGATGGATTAACGGTTGGAGGCACAGCCGCCTGATTTCGGGCGTCTGATTGAGGATGCTGTGGGACAAACAAAACTCGCCATAGCATTTGTTATGCTTACCGCCCTCGGTGCCTGCGACGAAGAGAAACCTGAAAAGCAGATCGGCTCAGGTCCCGCCCAGATCGTGTTCGAACTTGCCGATTTACGCCATGAGTTGATCGACGGGCGCCATACGTATTTCCACAGCCGGCGCTATTCCGAATCCATCGGTACCGGGGTCACGCTTCAGGCTGGAAAAGTCTGCGTCGAGTTGGGAAAAGCCTGTCTGAGCGCCCGTGTGGGTTATCGCATCAATGGCGGGAAAAGTTTGGTTCAACCGAACCATCACGTTGCGACACAACTGGAACGCGACACGATCACCATCGAGTATTGGGGCAAGGACGACGCGGGAAACGACGTCCGGGTGTCAAAGACACTCAATGTTGCGGGAAATAAAATCGACGTTCAATAACGCCGTCTCCCGATCAGTAAGACATTTCGGCGTACACTCTATCGATATCGCCAGCCCAACGGTCTTCATAGGCCTCGAGCAGTTCTTGCGCCCGAGTTTTGCCGCTCTCGGCGATCTCGCACAATTCAGCAAGAAAGATGGTCTCATCCTCACCAATGCCGTTCTCACGTGCCCGGTTTTTCAGCCCTGTCTCCGCAATAGCTATCACCTCACGTGCGATATCGAGCACTGTGCCATTGCGAAACGGTGTGCCGAGCGCAGTTTTTGGCGTCTCCGCGCGTAAATATTCGCGCTCTTCGTTGGTCCAGTCCCGGCACAGGTCCCAAGCAGCATCGAGGGCGGTTTGATCGTAAATCAACCCAACCCAAAGCGCCGGTAAGGCGCAGAGACTGCGCCAGGGGCCGCCGTCGGCGCCACGCATTTCGATAAACCGCTTCAAGCGGACCTCCGGAAACGGCAGCGTTAGCTGATCCTCCCAATCGCCCATCATTGGTGTGATGTGCTCAACCGGCGAGAGTTTACGCGCCATGAAATCGCGGAACGACTTGCCGCTGACGTCGATATACTCGCCGTCGCGGTAGACGAAATACATCGGCACATCGAGGACGTAATCCGCATGCGCCTCGAAGCCGAAGCCCTCGTCAAAGACAAAAGGCAGCATGCCGGTTCGGTCCGGATCTGTATCCGTCCATATAAAGCTGCGGAAACTTTGATATCCGCACGGCTTGCCCTCGACGAAAGGCGAATTCGCGAACAGCGCCGTGGCAATCGGCTGTAAAGCCAAGCTGACGCGCATTTTCTTGACCATGTCGGCTTCCGAATCGAAATCCAGATTGACCTGCACGGTGCAGCTGCGCAGCATCATGTCGAGCCCAAGGTTACCCTTCTTCGGCATATACTCGCGCATGATCTTATAACGGCCTTTCGGCATCCAACCGACTTCATCGCGGCGCGATTTCGGATCGAAGCCGAGGCCCAGCATACCGGCGCCTATTTCTTCGCAAACCGCCTTCACCTCGGCGAGGTGGGTATGAACCTCAGCGCAGGTCTGGTGAATGGTTTCCAGCATCGCGCCGGACAGTTCGAACTGCCCACCCGGCTCCAGGGACACAGAAGCGCCGTCCGGTTTACGGAGGGCAATGACATTGCCACCCTCGAACACCGGCTCCCAGCCGAAGCGGGTCAACCCATCCAGCAAGACCTGAATTCCGGGAGTCCCTCCATAAGGCAAACGCGTAAAATCGGCACGGTTATAGGCAAACTTCTCGTGTTCCGTGCCGATTCGCCATTGCTCGCGTGGTTTGCAACCACGTTCGAGATACTCGACAAGTTGTGCCCTGCCGGTAATTGGTTCTCCGCCGGATTTAGAGGGTGCGGCCATGGGATTTCGTTTCTCTTTTTATGCGGCGTCGCCAATTCACGTGTTATCTCATGCCGGCGGACGCCTTCGCCAATCACCCAACGCCGCCTGCCAGCATGCCACCGCCGAGACGGCGGCGGTCTCCGCGCGCAGGATGCGGGGTCCGAGACTCACGAACCGTATAAAGGAGAGTTTAGCAAAGGCGTCAAGTTCCGTCTGAGAGAAGCCGCCTTCCGGACCGCACAAGAAGGCATAGGATATACCCTCCGCCTCGGGCTCATGTAGCAGAGCATCCAAGGGCATTGCTTCGCCCCTTTCCGCACAAACGAGAAGTTGGCGATCGCTCTGAAAATTCTCCAATGCGAAGACGAGCGGACATGGTTCGGTGAATTCCGGCAAGGTCAACCGTTCGCATTGCTCCGCCGCCACGATCACATTGGCGCGATGGCGTTCTAGATTAAGGCGTTTAACTTCCGTGCGTTCGGTGTAGATGGGCGAAATCCGGGATACGCCGAGTTCCACTACTTTTTGGACGAGAAAATCGAGCCGCGCGCGTTTGATCGGCGCAAACAACAGCCAAAGATCGGGCTCAGCCACCTGATCACGCAGTTGCTCCTCCACCCACAAAGAGCCCGCACCGCGCCCTATGGTATCAATGCGGGACATCCACTCTCCGTCGCGCCCGTTGAACAGTGCCACTTGCGCCCCCGCAGCCAACCGCAGAACGTGTTTCAAATAATGCGCTTGTGCGGCAGTCAATCCAACTGACCGCCCCTCGCCCAAATCATGTTCCACATATAAACGTGCACTGGCGTCGCGGCCGGTCGTCATGCGTCCATCGCTTGTCGGTCCTTCTTCTATCCTGCAAGATTACCCTATGTCTCAATGGACGAAAACCGACCCACAGACGGACGCCAGCGATATCGCGGCAGAGAGTTGGCTGTTTCGTCGCACCCCGAACGCCTTCCGCCCCTATCTGAACTTGGCGCGTGTCGATAGACCCATCGGCACCTGGTTGCTACTGCTACCTTGTTGGTGGGGATTGGCTTTGGCCAGCCGCGGGGACTTCGTTCAATCGCTTTATTCCGGCGCCTTGTTCACCGTCGGCGCTTTCGTGATGCGGGGTGCCGGATGCGTATGGAACGATATCCTTGACCGCAACTATGACGCCCAGGTCGCGCGCACCGCACAGCGCCCCATCGCGAGTGGGGACGTAAGCGTTCGCGACGCGACACTATTTATGGCAGGCCTGGCGGGCGTGGGACTGCTGGTTCTGCTGCAGTTCAACGGCTTCACGATAGCGATTGCCGTCGCCGCACTCGGCCTCGTAGCCCTCTATCCGTTAATGAAGCGATTCACTTATTGGCCGCAAGCTTGGCTCGGCCTGACCTTCAATTGGGGCGCACTGGTTGGTTGGGCCGCCGTCAACGGTTCGCTCGAAGCTCCGGTCTATTATCTTTATGCCGCCGGAATTTTCTGGACCCTTGGCTACGACACGATTTACGCCCATCAGGATAAGGAGGATGACGCGCTGATCGGTGTGCGCTCGACAGCACTGTTATTCGGTGATCGGACGCGAATTTGGCTTGCCGGATTCTATCTCGCCGCCCTCGCAATGTTTATCGCCGCCGGACTTCGCGCCGAGTTGAATGACGTATATTATATTGGTGTCGGCCTCGGCGCGTTGCACTTCGGAAGGCAAATCTATCAGCTCGATACCGACGACCCGCAAGACTGCCTCGCCAAGTTCAAATCGAACAAATGGCTCGGCATTCTGATCACTGCCACCATTGTCGCTGGGCAATCCTGGTAGACAGCAAACCCGAAAGGGGACCGGAATGACCGAACAAGCGAAACAGGGCTATCGCCCTTCTATCCGCGATATCCGGCTTTTTTCCGGCCTCACCATTGGCGTCTTCATTACGTCTCATCTGATCAATCATGCGCTTGGCCTCCTGTCCATCGAAGCGATGGAAGCATACCGCAAGGTCCACTCGGCAATCTGGCAGAGCCCCCCGGGGGTCTTGGTTTTATATGGTTCCTTCGCCGCACATTTGCTTTTGGCTCTATACGCAGTCTTTCAGCGAAGTCATCTCCGCCTGAAAGCAGGTGCAGCGGTACAGCTGGCATTTGGACTAATGATTCCGTTGCTTTTGATTGAGCATGTGATCGGCTCGCGACTGGCGCCATATCTCTTGGATTTCGATGCGACGTATTATTACGTCATCTCGTACCTATGGCTCGACGAAAGGCATTTCTGGCAACAGACTTTATTGATCGTTGTAGTCTGGGTGCATTTTTGTGTTGGATTGCATTTCTGGCTTCGGGTCAAGGCGGGCTATGAGAAGTGCGCCCCTTTTTTTCATTCAATCGCCCTGATGATCCCAATGTTGGGATGGCTCGGCTTCATTCAGGCCGGCAAAGTGGTTGATCAATTGGCATCCGCACCCGGCTGGCTTAAAAGCGTGCGCATTGGATTGGCTCAAGCCCCACCGGAAGAGCTCGCCGCTATTCTTAAGACTATACCCCTGTCCTTCGGCATCTTTTTAGCAACCCTCGCCGCCGTGCTACTCGCACGCTTCCTTCGCCGTCTTTATCGAAACCGCCACGGCGTCGTCAGGATTAGTTACCCTAAAGGCACAACCATGTCGGGAGCGATGGGGCCGACAATCCTAGAGTTCATTCAAACCGCCGGTATTCCGCATGCTTCTGTCTGCGGCGGACGCGGCCGTTGCACCACATGCCGCATCCAAATCACCCAGGGACTGGCCAACCTTGAACATCCATCCGAGATAGAAGCGAAAGCGCTCGGCCGGATCACGGCACCGGCAGATGTGCGACTTGCTTGCCAGGCTCGACCGCGGCACGACCTCTCCATCGTGCCGTTGCTGCCACCGAGCGCGACTGCCCGCGACGGACGGTTGCCCGGCGGGGTGCAAGGACAAGAACGGCAGGTGGCGATCCTTTTTGTCGATTTGCGCGGTTCCACCAAACTCGGTGAGGACAGAATGCCCTATGACATCATGCTTATCTTGAACCGTTTCTTCTTCGAAATGTCCGAAGCATTGAAAACCACCAAAGGCCATTATGCTAACTTTAATGGCGACGGATTGATGGCATTGTATGGCCTTGAATCAGGTTATGAAGCCGGATGCAGAGAGGCTATCGCAGGAGCGGTAGAGATGCAGCGGCGAATGGATCACATCAACCGAACTTTCGAAAGTGAAATTGGCCGAAAATTGCGCATTGGCGTTGGCATTCATGGTGGCGACGCTATCGTCGGAAGTATGGGACCACCAACCACGCCGATCGTCAGCTCCATCGGCGACAATGTAAACGTGGCGGCCCGTCTCGAAGGCCTCACCAAGGAATTCGAATGCGGCATCATCATTTCTGCCGTAACCGCGGAGGCCGCGGGTGTTGATCTATCAAACTATCCTCGCCACGATGCTGAATTGCGAGGCCGTGACGAAACAATCTCCATCTATACACTGCCGGACGACGCGAACCCTATGGCGAGTTCCGGTGCAGACCCAGAGGCAGAGACAAAAAAGTCGACTTGAATTCACGCCGACACCGTCGCACATTTCACTTGGACGAAATCCGCGAAAGTTATCCCTCTGGTGCGAGAACGAAAATACGGTCTTTGGCAGCGCTTCGCGCGGATGATGCGCTACCGCCTCGTCATCCCACTGAAACGCAGCCGCCATGCGCCCGAGCACACGGCGCGCGGTGTTATGGTCGGCGTCGCATGGGCGATGACGCCAACTGTGGGTATCCAAATGCCTATAGTTTTCGGCACTTGGGTGATTAGCCGGAAGCTCTTCAATTGGGATTTTCATCTGGTAAACGGCCTCGCGTGGACATGGCTTTCCAACGTCTTCACTTTGTTGCCGATCTACTACCTGTTCTTCTTGACCGGACAGGTCATGCTCGGCCGGCTCGATGATTTAACCGGCTATGACGGGTTCCTGAAATTGATGGACGGCGCGCAAAATGTGAGCCTGAGCGACTGGGAAACCATACATGGTTGGTTCACGACAATCCTCGAGGGCTGGGGTGTCAGCATGCTGGTCGGCTGTGTGCCCTGGGCCGCGTTGAGCGGTTGGATCGCCTATATCTGGAGCATCGCGTTCGTGCGCAAATACCGCGCTCGACGCAGTCCCGCGACGTAGCTCGCGGAACCCCTATCGACACGCACGGTTTAAGCGCCATCTTGATTGCGGCAGGAGGCGACATGGCAAGCTCACTCGACGGAATCACCGTACTCGATCTCGGGACAGGGCCCGCAGCGGCTCTCGCCACGATGTTTTTATGCGACCACGGCGCACGGGTCATCAGGCTCATAGACCTTTCCGGCGCGAAGATGCGCGACTGCGGTTTCATCGTCTGGGATCGCGGCAAGGAATGCGTCAAACTTGATCTGAATGAAGCCGCCGCCGGGCGCGATTCAGACACGTCCGAGGCCGCGAAGCTCTACCGCCGCTTGGTCGCCGGCGCGGATATCTTGGTTGATGATTTTGCACCGAGCGCGGAGGGACAGTCCCTGGTCGAACCCGCATGGCTCAAAAACCTCAACCCACGCTTGGTCAGTTGCTCGATCACGGGTTTCGGCAAACGCGGACCGTTGAAAGACGAGCCGCCAATCGACGATCTTGTCCTGGCGCGCATGGGTGTGCTCGGTGGCATGCCGGGATTCCGCCCCGCGCCAGTCCATGTTGTTCATCCCCTGCCGAGCGTCGGCGGCGCTTTGATGGCTTGCCTCGGCATCGCCTCTTCAATCCTCGCGCGGGAGACCACGGGCCGAGGCAGAGCGGTTGAGACGACCTTGATGGCGGGCGCTCTGCTCTATCATCCAAAGGTGCTCGGTGATCACATTCCAAAGCACGTCTTCCAGACACACCCTTCCGGCAGCGCGCCGTTCTACAGCGTCTACCAATGCGCGGATGATAAATACGTGCAACTCGGCTGCGTCCACGTGCGGTTCATTGCGATTGCCGCCGGCCTGATGGGAATTAGCGATCTGATCCAGGAAGATCGCTTTGACCAGGGCCGAGGCGGCGTCACCCCAGAGGACGACACGGAGTTGCGCGAGACTCTGACCCGTATCATTGCCACCAAAACGCAAGCTGAATGGTCTGCCGAATTCGAGGCGGCCGACGTTCCCTTCGCGCCCGCGCGCATTACCGAAGAAGGCATGGAAGACCCCCAAGTCCTCCACAACGAAATGGTGGTGAGCCTCGACGACCCGGCCCTCGGCCGTGTCGATCAAATGGGCGTGCCTATCCAAATGAGTGGCACCCCCGGCCGGGTGAAGGGTCCGCGCACCCATATCGACGACGCGATGATCGGACTTCCGGCCGATTATCCGGAGCCGCAATCCACCGCATCCGCGCCCGCTGCGGGACCCGACCCGTTGCCGCTGACTGGTATCCGGGTGCTGGAGATTACCAACCTCATCGCCGGGCCGACCGGTGGTCGCTTGCTCGCGGACCTCGGCGCCGATGTGATCAAGTTGGAGCCGCCCACCGGCGATCTCTCCCGGCCGATCGGGCGGACATATTTTTACAACATCAACTTCAACAAACGCTCGATCTCGATCAACACAAGCACCGATGCCGGTAAGCAGATCGTACAAAAGGTTGCGGCCACCGCTGACGCGCTCTTGGCCAATTTGCGCCCACACGCGACCGAACGCATGGGTATCGGGGCGGCAATCAATCCCAACCTGATCGAGACCCATCTGACAGGTTACGGTTGGACCGGCCCCTACTCGAAGCGCCCAGGCATCGACCCGTTGGCACAAGCGCTAATGGGTATGGAACGTGCCCAAGGTGGCCCAGACAAGCCACCGGTCTTCCCGGCGCAACTGGCGCCGACCGACTACACCAATGGCGCGATGGGAGCTCTTGGTACGATTCTTGCGATCTTCGCCCGCACCCGGACCGGCATCGTTCAACGGGTCGACGGTAACCTTCTCAACAGCGCCGTCGTACTCAGCTCGCCCTGGTTCACGCGCTATGAAGGCAAACCGGAGCGCCCGCTTGCCGACAGGGATCAATATGGCCTCAATCCCTATCACCGCCTCTACCACCTAAAAGATGGTTGGGTCTACGTGGTCGCCCGCGACGATGGAGAGCGGGGATCCCTCCGCGATGTGGCGGGAGTTGCAGCGCCCACGACGGAAAGTACTGCGGGCCATCCGAACGAAACCCCCCTCGCCATGGAAATGGCCGCCGCCTTCTCGGAACGCTCACTCGCCGACACACTCACCGCTTTGAAAGAGGCCGGCGTGCCGGCACTCGAAGCACAATCGGGCGACAGCGAATATTTTCTCGACGACCCTCACGCGCAAGCGAACGACATGGTCGTCACGCATCAGCACCCGAAGGCGGGAACGCTGCGTCTCGCGCGGCAATATATCCGTTTCAGCGATACGGATTTGCCGGAGGGCCAAGTCACCCCGCTGCTCGGCGAGCATAATGAAGAAGTGTTGCGCGAAGTTGGCTATAGCGAAGAAGAGATCCGCGCGCTCAACACCGACGAGGTCATAAAGACGGAGACGGGTTAAAACTACCATATCCCGGCTCTTGGGCCAGGATACGAATTCGCTAATCCACCAAACCGCCGGGCTTTTTCACATAGGGGTAATTGAAAGGAACCGAATCTTCCGCGATCAAAATTGAACAGTCGCGGCGAAATTCGGTATCGTCGATCACCCGTAAAATAAAATCGTCATGCGGCAAACCCGGCGCGACACGTTGGTGCACAATTTCTAGAACCTCCGCCGTATTCCGCGCCGCGTGCGGCCGGTCGTCGCCATCGATTTCGATCAAGGCGACCGGTTTTCCGCGATGCACTAAGTGCCCCTCACGGCCCACATAAAGATACACGCTATCGGCACGAGTACCGTCGTCATAGGTGAGGTCGACACTTTCGATGGCGGCATAATGATAGCCGCCCTCAGTCGCGTGCATGATCTCAAGCTGTGTATCGTCGAGCCACGTGACCGCCAGCTCCACCGTGGTGCCAGGCGCACGCTGCAGCATTGCGGGCACCGCGCCGTAGCGAGTCAAATGCGCCGCATAGACAATATCAAAATCTTTGAGCCGGGCATGTTGGACGGGTACCGACGCCTCGGTGTTACCCAGAAACTTCTGATCAAGCCGGATCGGCGCCCGGTTCGAGCCTACCGCCAGCACCGCCGTGCGACCTTCTGTCTCGGCCAAATCGAAATCCGAGACCTCGCCCATCCGCCAAATATAAGAATGGCCCGGATAGGGATACGGGTAGCCTCGGGCGCGGGCGAGTCTAGCGGTACGGTTGGTCATCAAACACTCCTCATTTGCAAATTAGAGATCGAGCCGCGCCCAGACGCGTTCGCTTGCTTCGTTGAGACGGCGCACCGCATCCGTCACGTCGAGGGTCAGCACTTCACTAGCCTCGACGATAGTTTGGGCGTCGACGATGACACAGCCCATATCGCCACCGCCGACCTCGAAGTCGTACCCGATCTCGACCACGGTGGTGGACCCGGTTCGCGCCAGTTCTGCGAACGCGCATTCCGTCGCCACGACCTGGGCATCGCCGTCAGTCGCATGACGGACTCCCGCAAGAATTTTGTAGAGCGAGACGAAATTCTGCGCCTCCGCTGTATTCGCCGAACTGCCGGTATCCGCGAGGCTTTTAGTGAATGCCGTGTCGGTCACATGCAGATGAACGTTGATCAATCCCGGAATAACCAACCGCCCGGTCGCGTCGATCACATCATCAACCGCGCCTTCGTACCGCTCGCCGACAAAGACGATCTCGTTACCGTCGAAGACAAGCTCTGCATTCTTGCAAACTCCTTGGCGGCCACTGCGCCACGCGAGCACAGTCCGGTTTTGAATCGCTGTTGTCATATTCCCAACTCACCCGGTATTTCAGTCGACGCAGCTTCAGCATTTAACCATTTAGCGAAGACCGCCAAGCGTTTATCCCGCGCGTGATGGAAAGGATATGTGAGGTAGAAGGGTCGGCTAGAGAGGCGAGAGGGCTCGAAGGGTTGGATAAATCGTCCACTTGCAAGCTCCTCCTCAACCAGCGCCTGGATTGCGATGCCAACACCGACGCCGCCGATGGCGGCCTGGATCGACAGGTTGAGACTAACGAAGCGCGGCGCATTGTGTAGCAATGTGGCACCCGTGAGATTGGATGGCCGGTTCAAGCTTTCACCGATCTCCAGACTGCATACCGGGATCAGCCCCACATCGACCAGTTTGACCGCCGCCAATCCCGGCTGCGCATCCAAACGGTCACCAACCCGAATCGCCACGTCGTAATCGTCGCGCGCGAAATCGACGGGCTGCAGCGACGTCGTCAGTTGCACATCGATCTCCGGATGAGCGTCATAGAACCGGCCCCAGCGCGGCACCAACCAAGCGGAGCGCGAATGTAGGGTAACAATAAATCGCAAACGGGCGAGTCGCCTCGCGCCGGCTGGCGCGGTCGGTCGCCATCGCCAGGGCTTCCAATGGCTCCCCGACGGCCTCCAGATATAAGCGCCCCAGGGGCGTCAAGGAGACCTACTTGTGAGCCCGCCTAAATAACTACGCACCGAGCCATTGCTGCAACACCTTACCTGTCGGCTGACCGCGCCCGGCGTTACGGAAAGCTCTTCGGCTGCGTGAATGAAACTCACGTGCCGTCCAGCTGCTTCGAAGGTTCTCAGCGCATTTAAAAGCGGTAACTGGCGGGCCATGTTGAATTTGGGTGATTAAAACTCACTCCTAGTAACGTATTTGTCTGTTGCGAGGCAAGCGCCCTTGCTGTTTTGTCATTCCCGCGAAGGCGGAAATCCAGTTTGCGTCCACCAACCGACTGGATTTCCGCCTTCGCGGGAACGACTGTACTCAGAGGACACAGAAACATGAACGACCTGCTCGTCGCCGAGAACTTTCGCGAGAAGAGAACCAATTCCGACTGGATCGCACCTGATGCGCACGGCCAAAACTTCTTCGAGATCGACCAAAGCCTGCAAGGTTTGTTGAAGCTTTATATGGCGGACGATTTGCGCGAGCACATGACGCCCCATTACAGCCGCCTCGGCGAAGTTGCCGGCGGTCGCCTGGATGAGTTGGCGCGGCTATCGGACAAACACAGCCCGGTTCTGCATGCCCGAGATGCCTTCGGCCGTGATGAAGACTGGATCGAGTTCCACCCCGCCTATCGCGAGATGGAGAAAATCGGTTTTAGCGATTTCGGCATTCACTGTATGTCCCGCACGACCGGCGTTCACGGGTGGAAAGACAAAGTACCGCATCTGGCAAAGTACATTTTCCAATATCTCTTCGTGCAATCCGAATTCAGCCTGATGTGCCCTATCTCGGTCACGGACACCTCGTCCGTGCTGATCGAACGCTACGGCAGCGAGGAAGTGAAGAATCGGTTCCTGCCCCGCATGTACAGCCAGGACATGAGCAATATCCTGAAAAGCGCCCAGTTCATGACCGAGAAAACCGGCGGCTCCGATGTTGGTCAGATTGAGCTGGAGGCGAAATACGAGGACGGCGAATGGCGGCTCTATGGCGACAAATGGTTCTGCTCCTGTGCCGACGGCGACGTGGCCCTGTTGTTGGCCCGTCCGGAAGGCGCGGTCGACGGCACGGCCGGGCTCGGCCTCTTTGCCTTGCCGAGACATCTCAAGGACGGCAGCCGCAACAAGTATCGGATCGTGCGCCTCAAGGATAAGCTCGGCAGCAAATCCATGGCATCCGGCGAGATCGTCTTCGAAGGCGCGGTCGCCTATCCGCTGGGCGAAGTCGGTCCCGGTAAGAATCCCGGCCTGAAGCAAATGATGGATCAGGTGAACATGTCGCGCCTCTCGCACGGTGTGCGCGCCGCCGCCATGATGCGCCGTTGCGTGAACGAAGCGCTTGCCGTCGCTCGTAACCGCGAGGCGTTTGGCGAGATCATCATCGAAAAGCCGCTGCTGCGCCGCCAGCTGATTAAGATCATGGTCCCAGCCGAACAAGCCCTCTCCATGGCGATGTATACGGGACAGCAGCTGGAGCTTTCAGACTCTGGAGACAAGCGCGCCACTGAGTTACTGCGTATACTCACCCCGCTGCTCAAATTTCGTACCTGCCGCGACAATATATCCGTTGCAACAGGGGCGATGGAAGTGCGCGGCGGCAACGGTTACATCGAGGATTGGGTGAACAGCCGCCTGGTCCGCGACGCGCATCTCGGCGTGCTGTGGGAAGGCACCTCGAACATCAACGCCCTTGATGTCACCACCCGTGCCATCGCCAAGGTCGGCGCGCATAAGGCACTCGGCGAGGCGCTGAACGATCTAACTGCCGACACGCCGGAAATCCCGGGCCAGTTCCGGGGGGCGCTGCAGAACACCACGGAGCGCGCGTTGGCCGTCGCCGAGGAAATCGCGACTTCCGGCAACGAGACCCTCGCTCGCAAGGCCTCCAACGCGCTCTATCACGTGACGACAGCAACCCTCCTCGCCCGCGAAGGCGCACAATTGGGAGCTATGGGCGAAGACGCCCGGCGCCTGATTTTGGCCCGAATGGTCGTCGACCATCGCCTGCGCCTGCAAGACCCGCTCGGCATCCCGAGCGACGAAGACCCAATGGTGGTCGCAGTGCTGAGCCAAGGCAAGGTCACGCTGGAAGAGGCGCAGGCGCTGGCGACGGGGTAACTCTCGGAACACGCCAGAAACTCGTCCCGAGCCCGTCGCAGGACGAGGACGCGACCGGCACACTCTTGCTTCCAAAGGCTCTAAATGAGGGACAGGAGGAGGTGGGCTTTTAGAAAATTCGCGAAACAACCCCATGCACAGTATTAGAATACCGCTGATTTTGGCGTGCTGCGGTACACCCATACGTAAGAGTCGGGTTAGCTGCAATTTCACGAGTCAAAGTACGGAATTGTTCATAACATAAATTCGGTAAAATGTCGTTGAATTGGATTTCCTACGATGTTCATCTGAGACTGTAGCGCCCGCGCAGAAATGTTAATTAAGTATCCAGGAGACAAATTGAAACGTATCTAGAATCGTTTCTGAGAAACACGTAAGCGTTATCCGAGAATCTAAGGAGTACGAGTTAAAATGCCCTCTCGCGAATACGCCCGCCATGCTTTGATTGGAATCGCGCCGCCGCAATCGAACCCGGTGGTAGAGGCGGAGTATGGCGCGTTGATGCCGGACGGTGTTGGCTTGCTGACGACGCGATTGACCGGCACCGCGGAAGATCCCAAAACGCGATTTCATCAATTCCTGGAGAATTTCGACCAGAGCCTCGCCGCCTATGGCAAGGCGCAACCGGATGCGGTCGGGTTTGCCTGCACGGCAACGGCGTATCTTTACGGCAGTGACGAGCCGGACATCCTGGGCACGACCTCGGCTCGGCTCGGTATTCCAGTCCTGTCTTCCGCGATGGCGATCCGCCGCGCGTTGGATCGATTGGGCGCCCGCCGGATTACTCTTTTCAGCCCCTATCCCGATTGGCTGACTGAGGCGAGCCGCGTCTATTGGGACAGTGTCGGCTATGACATTGTCTCCTGGGGCACGATGCCGGACGACACTTCCGATACGGTGAATATTTACGGGCTGACCTCCACCGGATTTCTGGCGGCAGTGGAGGCATTGGAGACTGAACAAGCCGACGCCATCTTGGTGACCGGGACCGGCATGCCGGTATTGCCCGCCATCAAGCCGCTGTATCGGCGCACCGGCAAGCCGGTTCTTTGCTCGAACCTGTGTCTTGCCTGGGCGTTGCTGGACGAACTCGGCATCGCGGGTCTTGCCCCGCCCGCCGACCCTTGGGAGACTTTGATCGGCGGCTGGACGCCTCGTCTCACTCGGTTATAGAAAGAAAACAAATGCCCGATCGCGAATATGCCCGCCACGCCCTTCTCGGTATTGCGCCGCCGCAGACCAACCCCGTCGTCGAAGCGGAGATGTCCGCGCTGTTACCCGACGGTGTTGGCATGTTGATCACGCGATTGACCGGCACGGCGGATAACGCCCGTGACCGCTTTTATGAATATATCGACAATCTCGAGGCCAGCCTGCAAGCCTATGGCAAAGCCCAGATCGATGCCTTCGGGTTCTCGTTCACCGCGACCGCCTATATGACCGATGTCAATCAAGACGAACGTTTGGCGGCGATGTCGGAGAAAGTGGGCTACCCAATTATCTCTTCGGCACAGGCTATCCAACGGGCGCTGGAACGGCTTGGTGCCAAACGCCTGGCGCTGTTCAGCCCCTATCCAGCCTGGCTGACTGAGTTGAGTTCGGCCTATTGGACCGTCAGGGGCTACGAGGTTGTCTCCGTCGCGACCATGCCGGAAGACACGTCCGATACGGTCAATATTTACGGGTTGCGGACGGAAGGCATGCTCGAAGCGTCAAAGGCGCTGGAGACCGAAAACGCTGACGCCATCGTCGTCACCGGCTCCGGCATGGCGACCTTGCCCGCCGTGGCGCCGCTGTTCGCGCGTACCGGCAAACCGTTCCTCTGCTCAAACATTTGCCTCGCCTGGGCCCTGCTCGACGAGCTGGGCTTGGCGCATCTGGCTCCGCCGGAGCATCCGGGCGAAGTGTTGATCGGCGGATGGACGCCACGATTGTCGCGGTTGTAGAGGGTGGCTCGGATATTAAACATACCGTCATTCCGGGTTCACTTCGCGCCACGGAATGACGAACGGGGACAAACTCTCCATGGAACCCTTCCATGACCAAAACCATCCGCATCATCAATCCGAATTCCAATACCGCCGTCACCGACGGCATGTCGCAGGCGCTGGAACCATTGCGCAACGAGGGTGGATCAGCGCTCGATTGCGTCACCCTTGCGGAAGGACCCTCTGGGATCGAAAGCGAAGCGGATTCGATCCGTGTAGCGCCCCTCCTCGCCGAATACATGAAAGCCGATAACGAAGCGGATACTTTCGTCATTGGCTGTTATAGCGGTCCGGGATTGCACCTGTGCCGTGAGGTCACCGATCGGTCCGTCTTCGGCATCGCCGAATGCGCCATCACCACCGCTTTGACCCGGGGCGGGCAATTTGGCGTCATCGCGATCCTCGCGAACTCTGTCGGCCGCCATATGCGACACATGCAGGAGCGTCTGCTGCACCCCCGTTGCGCCGGGGACCGCCCGCTCGGCCTCTCCGTTACAGACGTAGAGGGTGGGGCGGACACGTTCGAGCGGATGGCGCGGACACGATCATCATGGGCTGCGCTGGCATGGCGCGACACCGTATCCCGCTGGAAGAGGCACTCGGCCTCCCGGTGATCGATCCGACTCAGGCCGCTGCGAGTATCGCAATCGGCACACTGGCCGTGGCCGCACGGTAATCGCCGCCTAGATTATCTGCGAGATCGTTATTTCGGGGAGAAGAAGACCACCATGACTCAAATTCGCATAGGATTCGTCGGCGACAGTATCACCCACGGTACGGGAGACGAGACACTGCTCGGTTGGACCTACCGGGTCGGCCAGGCGGAAGCCGCCAAGGGCCACGACGTTACGGTCTATAACCTGGGCATTCGCGCTGACACCTCGGCACTGGTCGAGGACCGCTGGGACATCGAGGTAAACTCTCGGCTCAAGGCAGAAATGAATTGCGCCACGGTCTGGGCCATCGGCATCAACGACAGCGCACACGAAAAGAGCGCTAATTTGGACGGGCAGCGTGTCCCGCTAGATAAGTCGCTGGAGCGTATCTCGCGCATGATCATGGCCGCCAAGAACGTCGGGCCCGCGCTGTGGGTCGGCCCCACACCGATCATCGCCGATATGATGCCAATCAACCGACTGCCGGGCATCAGTTACGATTTCCAAAATCCGATGATCAAGACCTATAGCCAGGCCTATGCTAAGCAGGCGGCGGAGCTCGGCGTGCCATATTTGGATCTGTACTCCAACCTCGCGGGCGACCCCGATTGGGATGCGAGCCTGCGGGCGTCGGACGGATTGCACCCGAATGCGGATGGCTATGTCATGATGGCCGCGCGCATCACCGCGTGGGACGCATGGCGCGCCTGGTTCGACGGGTAGCAAGCTAGCCGACCGCGTCGCCCTTGCGGAATGTCTCGACCGCTGCCTTGTCCATCCCCAACCACTCGGCCAACACCTCATCGGTATGCGCTCCAGTCCCCGGCTCCAGCTCAACCGACGGGTCGGGGCTACCGTGAAAGCGGAGCGGGCTGGTCGGCAATACCACCTGGCCCATGGTCGGATGATCGACGGCATGCAGCATGCCGCGCTCGTGCATATGCGGATCGGCCGTGACCTCTTCTAGATTCCGAACCATCGCCGCAGGGACGCGGTTCTCACGCATTAATTGCGCCGCCTCCGCTTTCGGAAGCGTGCGCGTCCAAGCCTCGACCGCTTCGTCGACCGCATCCTCATTTTGCGCACGGATGGCTTGGGTCTCGAACCGCGGGTCATCCTTCAAATCGTCCCGGCCCATCAATTCCAATAGATTTTGCCAATGCGCTTCCTGGACGCAGATGATCGCCACGTGGCCGTCAGCACATTGATAGACATTGTATGGGGCGGAACCATTCGTTGGATGTTTGTTGCCGCGCCGTGCCGGATGCTTCCAGCCGTTACCGTGCAGGCTGGTAATATTGCTGGTGAGGATCGGATAAATCGCTTCCTGCATCGCCACCTCGACCACCCGGCCCTTGCCGGTCACCGAGCGTTCGAAGAGCGCGGTCATGATCGCGGCGTAGAGATGCACCCCCCCCGCAAAATCGCAGACAGCGAGTCCCGCCTTTAACGGCGGCCCATCATCAGGACCATTGATGCTCATCACGCCACCGATGGCCTGCACCGTCAGGTCCATCGCGAGGTTGTCCCGATCGGGCCCGGATAGCCCATAGCCAGTGCTGGAGCCATAAATCAGCCGGGGGTTCTCACGCAGCAAAACATCTGAACCGAGGCCGAGGCGATCCATTGCGCCAGGCGCGAAATTCTCCAACAGGATGTCCGCTTCTTTCACCAGATCTATCAGCAATTGCTTTCCGTCCGGGTGCTTCAGGTTGATGGAAATACCGCGCTTGTTGGTATTCAACATGGTGAGCGAGAAGGGCGCGCTGAGCCCGCCACCACGTTTGCGCAAGACTTCACCGTCTAGCGGTTCCACCTTAATCACGTCCGCGCCCGCATGCGCCAACAGGAAACCGGCATAGGGTCCATTATAAATTTGCCCGAGGTCGAGAACCTTTACCCCCTCAAGCGGCCAACGCGGTTGGTCTGTCATGTTCGTCTCCACCTTGCCCTCACCCTCCCATCGCTTCGCAATGGGCCCCTCCATCTCCCGCACACGGTAGAGGGGATAGGCGCGTCTGCCTTCGCTCCCTCTCCCGCGTGCAGGAGAGGGCTGGGGTGAGGGCTCTTTCTACCTTAGCGACTCGTTCAATATATCCCGTGCGATAACATGCTTCTGGACTTCGCTCGGTCCTTCACCGACGCGGCGAATGCGCATCTCGCGGAACCAGCGCTCAAGCGGCAAATCCTTGGCGACGCCGAGGCCACCGTGAATCTGCATCGAGCGGTCGACAACTTTGAAGCTGTTCTCACTCGCGACCAGTTTGGCGATGGCGGATTCAGTGCGGAATGGCTCGCCCCGGTCGGCTTTTGCCGCCGCATCAAAAACCAGCAGTTTGGCGGCGCGGATATCGATCTCGTTCTCCACCAACATCCACTGGATACCCTGGCGATGCGCCAAGGGCGCGCCGAAGGTTTCACGAATCTTGGCGTATTCGACCGCCATTTCATGCGCCTTGATAGCAACGCCGAGACATTCCGCCGAATAGGGCACGCGCTGGCGCGACAGGCGGTCATTAGCAATGGCAAACCCACCACCTTCCTCACCAAGAATATTTTCATGCGGCACCCGCAAATCCTCGAGTTGGATTTCCGTTGCGTATTTGGCGGAGCGTAACGTGTGGACGATCCGACGGACGTTGAAGCCTTCCCATTCGGTCTCGACGATGAAGGCTGTGACACCGCCACGGCCCGGCCCGCCTGTACGCGCAAAAAGCAATCCATAATCAGCGCGGTCCGCACCGCTGATCCAAAGTTTGGTGCCATTTATTACCCAATCGTCGCCGTCGCGCACCGCGCGGGTTTGAATGGCACGGCCGGGATCGCTGCCTCCGGACGGCTCCGACAGACCAAAGAAAACCTTCTTCTCGCCGCGCAGCATCGGATAGAGATACTTATCCTTTTGCGCGTCGTTCGCTTCGAACAACTGCGCCTGGCGCGCACCGCCGAAAGCGTAATAGCACGGCGCATAGAGCCCGGCGCGGTGCTGGCTGCATTCGATGGCGATCAAGCAGCGGGTAACGAGATTGATATCCGGCCCGCCATATTCAGGCGGTGTATCGAGCCCATGTAGACCCATCTCCTTGGTCTTCTCAACCAGCTCCGCCAGTTTTTCTGGCGATACTTCGTCCGCGTCCGGGTCGAGATCATCTTCGAGGGGCACGATTTCCTCGCGCACAAAGCGGCGCACCATATCGACGATCATTCGTTGCTCGTCACTCAGAGCCATATCCATGGGTCTATCCTTTTCTTATCTTATCCGGCGGGACGCAAACGCCCGAGCATCCGGGGATCGATATCCGTATTGGCGACCGGCAGGGCGCCGTGGTCATGTTGGTAGGCTTGCAAAAGTTCCATGTGACGGGTCCGGTAGGCCATATTCACCTCAACCCTAAACTGGGTTGCCCCGGCGGGCGGCTCAGCAATGGCCTTCCGCAATTCCCCCTTCAGGCCAAACAACGTGCGCGCATCGGCGACACCAATATAGAGGATCTCGCCCGCGTCGTTCGCCAGCTGATATACGCCGAGATGCGACGCGATCGTCGTCAGGGACTCATCATTGAGCGGCGCCCAAGGTTTATCCATACGAACCGGCATATCTCTCTCCGCTCTCAGGTTCCGCTGAAGTTTGGTTTCCGCTTCTCAAGGCGCGCGGACATGCCTTCTTTTGAATCGTCACTCTTGCGTGCCACCTGTACCAAGGCGTCAACGTCGTCATGCGCGGTACCGTCGCGGAACGCGAGTTGGCGCACGACCATAGCCTTCATGGCCTTCAGCGATAGCGGCGCATTGCTGGACAATCGATCAACAATTTTCTGCACTTCGGCTTCCAATTGATCCTTCGACGCCACGCGCGCGATCAAGCCGCGATCATGCATCCATTGCGCAGGCATCGGATCGCCAAGCAGCAGAATTTCCCGCGTGCCGACGGGGCCTGCCACTTCCATGAGTTTCTTCGCGAGGAACCAGGTCGGCGCCAATCCCACCTGCGCCAAAGACATGCCAAACCGTGCATCTTCCGACGCAACGATGAATTCACAATGTAGGGCAAGCTCGCATCCGCCGGCGATGGCCGGACCTTCGACCACGGTGACGATGGGAAGGGGGTGGGTTTCCATGGCGTGGAAAACGCGCTCGACTGGGCTTTCGCCCGACGTCACACCCAACGCCAAACGTTCTTTCAAATCGACGCCCGAACAATAGGTCGAGCCTTCCGCGCGCAGCACAATCAATCGGTCCGTCGGTGCGGGTGCTTCGGTGAACACTTCGTACAACGCATCCAGCATCGCGGTATCCATCGCGTTGCGCTTCTCGGGGCGCGTCAGGGTGACCGTCTTGACCGGTCCCGCCACGTCTACGCGTACTCTTTCAACCATCGTGGTTCCTCTGCGATGATGCTTTGCCTAATTCTTTTATAAATATGGCGCACCAACTGGGATCGACGATGGCCGAGATCGAAGATGGCAAGGCCGTTTTGCCTCCGTCAGGTGAGATCGATGCCTTCGTAGCCTTTCGCCACGACGCCGTCACAAATTTTCTTATAGGCCTCTACACCGCCGACATAAGGCATGAAGACACGTGGTTTGCCCGGTATGTTGGCTCCGACGTACCACGAGTTCGCCTGCGGATAGAGTGTGGTATCCGCAACCTCATTAACGTGCTGCACCCATTTCGCTTCGGCATCCGGTTGCGCCTCAGCCATCGAGAGGCCTTTCTCCCGCATGTTCGCTATACAGTCGGCAATCCAGTCAGTGTGCTGCTCAATGGAAAGGATCATTTGCGACTTCACGCCGGGGCTGCCGGGGCCGGTAATGACGAACATGTTAGGAAACCCTGAGACCATGATGCCGAGATATGTCAGCGGCCCGTCCTGCCATTTATCCTTCATGGCGAGGCCGTCGGACGTGCGGACATCCATCTCCAGGATCGCGCCCGTCATGGCATCGAAACCGGTCGCGAAGATGATCGCGTCGAGTTCGAACTCACTCTCGCTCGTGCGCAATCCGGTCTCGGTTATCTCCTCGATCGGTGCGCTGCGAACGTCAACCAGTGTGACGTTATCGCGATTGTAGGTCTCATAATATCCACTATCCAAGCAGATGCGTTTTGTGCCGATGGGGTGATCATTCGGGCACAACATCTCCGCAGTCTTCGTATCCTTGACGATTTCCCGAATGCGCTCGCGCACGAAATCGGACGCGGTCTTGTTCGACTCCGCGTTAGTTAGCAGATCGTTATAGGCGAAGAGATAGCTGATGGTCCCGCCTTCAGCCCATTTATCGGCATACCTTTCGGTCCGCTCGTCTGCCCCGGCTTCGATCGCAGCTTTCTCCGGCGGCGGATATCCGGCGATTCCGAAGGGCGTAAAATAAGCTTGCTCACGCAGTTCACGGTATTTCTTCTTATGGGCCGCACGCACCTCTTCTGGCATCGGACCGTTGCGTGCGGGCAGGCTATAATTCGCCGTCCGTTGGAAGATGTGCAGATGCTTCGCCTGGGGTGCGACTTGCGGAATAATTTGGATGCCAGTCGATCCGGTGCCGATAATGCCGACGCGCTTGCCAGTGAAATCGACGCCCTCTTTAGGCCAGAGACCGCTGTGGTACCACTCGCCCTTGAAGCTATCGACGCCTTTGAAATCAGGCACTCGGGGCGTCGAGAGATTGCCGACCGCCATGATGCAGAATTGCGCTGATACCCGCTCGCCCTTTTCTGTCTCGATGGTCCAACGATTGGTCTCGCGGTCAAAAAGTGCAGACTTGATGCGGGTTTCAAACTGGATGTCCCGGCGCAAATCAAAACGGTCCGCCACATGATTGGCATAAGCGAGAATATCATTCTGCTTGCTGTATTTGTCTGGCCAGACCCATTCCTGCTCCAATTCGGGGTCGAAGGAGTAGGAATACTCCATACTCTCGACGTCGCAGCGCGCGCCAGGATAGCGATTCCAAAACCACGTGCCGCCAACACCGTCGCCGGCCTCAAACACCTTGACGCTCATACCCATGCCGCGAAGCTTATGCAGCGAATAAAGACCGGCAAATCCCGCCCCTACGACCACTACGTCAAAACTTTCGATTTTCCCGTCGGACATTCTTCAGCTTCCTCATACAAGACAGTCTTGTAACAAAATTTTAGGGGTTTCCCCCGACATTCCAAGGCGTCTTCCAGGGAAGACGCAGGTAGCGGTTCAATTCATCCAGGAGCCGCCGTTCACATTAAAGGCCTGGCCAGTCACATGGCTGGTCTCGTCACCGGCGAACCAGACGATGGCTTTAGCTACATCGTCGCCGCTGGTCAATCGACCAAGGGGAATGACATCGCCCATTTTCTGGCGGGCCGTTAAGAAGTCGACCCCTTCGCGCGCCGCGAAATCATACGTCTGGCGCACATACATATC
The DNA here is from genome assembly GCA_049601975.1 of Alphaproteobacteria bacterium. Classification (GTDB taxonomy): domain Bacteria; phylum Pseudomonadota; class Alphaproteobacteria; order UBA8366; family UBA8366; genus UBA6544. The sequence continues at coordinate 29,335 of JBMYRC010000017.1, forward strand.
GGTGTCTACCGCGCCCGGACAAACGCAGTTCACGCGAATACCGTCCTTCGCATAGGCCATAGCAAAGCTTTGCGTGAGGCCGATCACGCCAAACTTAGACGCTGAATATGCAGTGATGTTGGCGTCGCCGCGACGCGACGCGCGGGACCCAACGGTGACCAGACTGCCGCCGCCGCCTTGCGAGAGTATTTGACGCACGGATTCCCGCAAACACAGAAACACACCCGCCACGTTGACCTCTTGAATGCGCATGAACGTCTCTAGAGAAATTTCGAGAGGATCGCCCTTACCGGCCAAGATCGCGGCGTTGGCTACCATCGAGTCGATACGTCCGAACTTCGAAACGCTGGTCGCGATTAGCTTTTTGACGTCATCTTCCTGACTAACGTCGGTCGCAACCGCAATCGCATCACCGCCCACTTCAGTAACTTCATGGGCGACCGCGTCCAAGTCAGGTGACGTGCCCTCAATATCGCCGATGGCGTTATCACCCCGCCCAAGATCGGCCAAAACCAGCTTGGCTCCACGCTCGGCAAAGCGAAGGGCCGCCGCTCGGCCGACACCGCGCGGTCGCCCCACACCCGTAATGACAACGACTTTTCCGTCGAGATCGCACATCTGCTCATACCTCCTACAAAAACGCTACTTACTAATCTATGATAAATAGCGCCGTTAGGGAGGCGAGCGGTTAGAGGCAGTCGGCGCCCGCTTGGGCGCAATCCTCATCTTCTTGTGCGGAACCACCGCCGACACCAATCGCGCCGACCACGGTGCCATCACGAAGAATCGGCACCGCACCCTGACCGAAATACATGTGATTGCCTTCCGCGGCAGCGATACCGACTAGGGTCGGATGATTTGCCCGCTCCGTCAGATCACCACTCGGCCGCCCGAATGCCGCCGAAGCGACTGCCTTGCCCTGACTGCCATAAGCGCCGGCCCAAATTGCACCGTCCATCCGTTGAAAGGCCAATAGGCGTCCACCCGCGTCGCACACCGCGATATTCATTTTGACGCCGATATTATCGGCCTTTGCCACAGCCCCCGCGATGATCCGATTAGCATCCGCCAAACTTAATCCCATCGTATCTTTCCCCCAGAGTCTGACTTATTGTTACAGTTGCACTCGCCGATACCCCCACGGCGCACCATTTTTATGGAAGAACTCTAGACCGAGAGGTCAAATCAAGCGAGTAAATTAGACCATGGGAAAAACTCTTTTCGAAAATATCTGGGACGAACACGTCATCTACGAGCGCGAAGACGGCGATGTTCTACTATATATCGACCGTCATATGACGCACGACCTCCATTTTCGCTCGTTTGCGGCGTTCAAGGAGAACGGTCTGACTCTACGCGAGCCGGACAAGACCTTTGGCGTCCCGGACCACAGCGTGCCGACCACGGCCAAAACCATCGACGATATTCCGGCAGGCGAAATGCGGACCGCTGTCGAAGTCCTGGCCGAGGCGGCGGAAGAAATGGGGTTTACCCATTACTCGATGACTGATGACCGGCACGGCATTGTCCATGTCGTCGGCCCGGAACAAGGGATTACCTTGCCGGGTCTGACCTTGGTGTGCGGTGATTCGCACACTTCGACCCATGGGGCGCTTGGCTGTATTTCCTTTGGCATCGGCTCGACCGAGGTACAGCACGTTATGGCGACCCAGACCGTTTGGCAGCGCAAGCCGAAGATGATGCGGATCAACATCACCGGCGAGCTCGGTTTCAGCGTCAGCGGCAAGGACGTAATCCTCGCCGTCATCCGCGAGATAAGCGCGGCTGGCGGTACCGGCTACGCCATCGAATTCGCCGGCCCGGTGATTGAGGCGATGTCAATGGAAGGCCGCATGACGGTCTGCAATATGGCCATTGAAGCCGGCGCCCGTTCCGGCATCATCGCGCCAGATGAAAAGACCATCGAGTATTGCAAAGGTCGGCCCTATTCGCCCACAGGGGCGGAGTGGGACAAGGCGGTCAAATATTGGCGCTCCCTGCCGTCGGATGACGATGCCGTGTTCGACAAGGAGGTCACCATTGACGGCGACGCCATCGCACCCATGGTAACCTGGGGCAACTCACCGCAATGGGCGTTGCCGGTAACAGAGGCGATCCCGGACCCGGCGCAAGAAAGTGACCCAATGCTGCGCGCCGAAATCGAAGCTGCCCTCGACTACATGGATTTGAAACCAGGCCAGGCAATTTCCGACATCAAGGTAAACACTGTCTTCGTCGGCGCCTGTACCAACAGCCGGATCGAAGATATGCGCGCCGCTGCCGCGGTTGCGAAAGGCCGCCAGGCCCAGGTTCGCACCCTAATCGTGCCGGGCTCGGGTTTGGTGAAGAACCAGGCCGAAGCGGAAGGGCTCGACAAGATTTTCATCGAAGCGGGTATGGAATGGCGTGAGCCCGGTTGCTCCATGTGCGTCGCGATGAATGGTGACATGCTGGAGCCGGGCGAGCGTTCGGCCTCGACCAGCAATCGTAATTTCCGAGGCCGCCAGGGCCTCGGCAGCCGCACCCATCTTGTCAGCCCCGCTATGGCCACAGCGGCATCCGTCACAGGACATTTCACCGATGTTCGCAAACTTATGGAGGACTCGTGATCATGGAACCCTTCAAGACCTTCGCCGCCATTGCCGTGCCCATCGATATCGCTAATTGCGACACCGACCAGATCATCCCGGCGCGATTCCTGCGCCGCGGCAGTAATGATCCGGAATACGCAAGCTTCCTATTTCATGACCTGCGCTTTAATGGAGACGGATCAGAAAAGGATTTCGTCTACAACAAGGAACCATATCGCAACGGGCATATTTTTGTCACCGACGTGAATTGGGGCTGCGGGTCATCACGAGAGAACGCGGTCACCGCACTGGTGGCAAACGGCGTACGGTCGGTTATCGCCCCCAGCATCGCTGATATTCACTTTTCCAATTGCATTAAGAATGGTGTGCTGCCGATCCGCCTCTCTTCGGAAGCGTGTGAGGATTTGCGACGTCAGTTGCGAGAGAGCCCCGGGGCGGAAATCGCCATCGATCTCGACTCGCAAAGTGTCACCGGCCCAAATCAGACGACCTATTCTTTCGAAATTAATGCTTTCGACAAACACCGCCTGATGAACGGCCTGGACGATATCGGTCTCACGCTAGAGTTTGACGACAAGATCACGGATTTCGCCGAAAGCTATAAACTAAAACACACCTGGGCATCCTAATGGCTGATCAATACGGCATGGACCCAGCCCGGATTGAGCGATTACGCAGTCCAGAGCGCCTTGAATATTTCGATCCGGAACGCATCTGGGACACTCTAAGTACCGCACCGCGATCGACACTTGTCGATATCGGCGTCGGGGTTGGTTTCATCAGCCTGCCGTTCGCCCTCCGGTATCCGGAAGCAAGGTCATTGGCGCGCGGCATGCGGACATGAAGGATATTAATCCGCTGGCAAAACAATACGCCAACTATACGGTCGAAGCCTTGGATCAGCTGACCGATGCGGGGCTTGATATCATTACTGACATTCGGCATCAGGAGTGTGTCGACATGCGGCGTTCCTGGATCGCGGAGAATGCCCCTAAATAGTTGTAACTACCGCGTGGACATTTCCGTGCTAATTCCGTTGTCAGGACGGGCACGGCTCGGGGAGGATAGAGGAGGGCAATTTGACGAAAGATTGGAAATTTTCCCACAGCGCGGCGGCTGAAGCCGAATGGACGCCAGGCCTCCGCGAGATATTCGAGTATCGCGATGTCGGCGTGAAAGACGCGACCAATGGTGACTACGTCGCCCACATCGTCCGTTCGACCGGCGCCACGGAAACCGACGAAGTCCAGCGTTGGCATGTCCATCACTGCGATTTTCAGTTCGTCATGATTCTCGAAGGCTGGGCGGAATTCGAATACGAAGGCCAAGGGAAGCGGCGGCTGGAGAAAGGCGACGTCATCAATCAACGACCCGGCATTCGCCATCGTGAGATCTCTTGTTCAAACGATCTAAAAATTTTGGAGATTGTCGCGCCTGCGAATTTCAAAACCGAAATTGTCGACGCTCCAGCCGAAGAGGCGAAATAGGCGAGAGGCTTTTATAAGTTCGAGCGCTCATCCTGAGTCCGTCGAAGGATGAAATCACCACCAAACGGGCGTCACATGGATCTCACTCTCTTCATCAACGCAGAACACACAGACGGCGACGACCTAGCGAAGCGTTTCGCCGAACATACGGAGCAAGTCCAAGTCGCGCGCGATATCGGCTACGACGGTGTCGCGGTTGGGATGCATCTTTCTTATGGCTCCTCCGCGTGGTTCCCGCCGCTCGAATTACTGACCAGCCTAGCCCCCTTCGCGGAAGGCATGTCGCTGGCGACTAGCATGTTGATTCTACCCCTGTTCCATCCGCTTCACGTGGCGCAACAAGCCGCATATCTCGATGTTATATCGGGCGGTCGCTTGATCCTCGGCGTGGCACCGGGCTGGACCGAGGACGAGTTCAAGATCCTCAACTTGAACTACAAAACGCGCATCAGCCGGTATGTTGAAAGCCTGACCCTCATCCAGCGCCTGTTCATGGAAGACAAAGTCGACTTCCAAGGCAAGCACTTCACCGCCGACAGCCTCTCGCTCTCCTTAAAGCCCATGCAACGGCCCCGCCCACCGATGTGGTATGGCGGCAGCGTCGCAAAGGCGGTCGCGCGCGCCGCGGATTTATCCGACCCCTCGCTCGGCGATAGTTGGGTTGCGTCTTCGCATCTGGTGGGTGATGTGATCACGAAACAGACCGGAGTATTCCAAGATCGCCTCGCAGCGCTTGGCAAACCTCGCCCAAAGGAATTTCCTTTGCTGCGCAACATCGTAGTCGCCGAAGACCGCGAGACAGCATTACGCGACGCCGGACCGTTCCTGGAAGCGAGCTATCGCATCTTCGGCCAATGGGGTCTGTTTACCGGCCCGGTCGGCGGCGACAAGGAACAACTCGACCTTGAGGAGCTGATTGAGGGTCGGGTAATCATTGGTTCGCCCGAGGAATGCGCGGAACAGTTATCCGCTCTCCAGGAAGCTACAGATTTCACACGTCTCGTCGCTCGGGTCCAATGGCTCGGTATGGATCAGGACATCGTGCTGAGGACTGTGCGTTTGCTTGGCGAGAAGGTCCTGCCGATGGTCAATGCAAACCGAAAGTAACATCACGAACGAGTGCGCACCACGTCACTTTCCGATCAGGAAATATAGTTAGTATTACGAATATATCCGAAGATACGTAAACAAGCCATTGGTGTTGGTGATTGATGACAATGAGGTGATTCGTGCCTATTTGTCCGCGCTAACCCAAGACCACGCAGAAACCATCGAGGCCGCCTCCGGCGACAAAGGTATCTCCGTCACGAAGTCGCGCGTGCCCAATCTGATCCTCCTCGACCTGCTAATGCCGGGAAGCGATGGTTGCCAAGTATATACCGGTCATTTGTGATTTCGGTCAGGCAATCCGGACGATGGATATCAGTGACCATGACATCACGCGGCCCGGCACCTTCCCGTGTGCCGCTCCGAAACAAAGAGACGGCTCGGCGAAGCTGGGCAAGTCGGCAGATACTTACGCCATTGGAATGATCGCTCATTTGATGTTGGTCGGACGGTTGCCGCACGACGGCGAAAACATCCCTGATAACGTGCGGCCCAGCGATCTCGCGGACTGGTTCACCGCTGCTCTCGACCCGGACCCAACGCAGCCCCCACTGGGGGAACCTCTCGACTCTTAGGCAACGTCCAGGACCCGCTTCCCATCGCGCAGCAAAGTTATCCGCTCTCCCCAATCACCCACGGGCACCGTATGAGATACCAATCCCGGCTCTCCGACACCCGCGTCTTCCATCCAGATGTGCACGGAGAATGCGGGCGGCTCACCAGTAATCGATAGAACGCAGTCGGGCCCTGTCTCAAGCGCGAAAGGGTAGCATGTGGTAGGGGCCGCAAATCCAATCGTGCCGCCGAAGGTGCAGGTGAAGGGGCGATGGGCATGTCCCGCGATCACGCGGACGACCTGTGGATGCCGCCGTATGAGTGCCGCCAACTCGCTCCCACCTTCGATCAAACCATTGCTGGTTGTACCGGTCATCGCGGATCCAAAAGGCGGATGATGCAAGCCGACAATTGTCGGCTTGTCCGGTACATCACTTAATTGCCGGTCCAGCCACGCCAGCCGCTCCGCACAAAAACCACCGGGCGTTTGCCCCTCCAGGACGGAGTCGCAACAAACCACCCGCACACCGAAATCATCGACGACGTAATGCAGGAACGCACCATCAGACGGCATCCAGGCCGTATCCGAAAAAGCCGATCGAAACGGAGCGCGTCCATCATGATTACCAGGAATGGCGTAGAACGGAGCTTTCAAGTCAGCGATCAACTCGCGGAAATACGCGTACCGTTTGGGGGAGCCGTGATGTGCCATATCACCAGTGTGAAGTACCATATCCGGTCCCGGGTCCATTCGATTAATCGCCGCAACTGCATTGCGGAGATTCGCCGCCGTGTCGAACCGGCCATACGCTAAGTCGCCTGGCTCTTCGATATGGGTATCGGTGATCTGCACCAATATCATCGGACTTCCTTTCGTATTAAACGCAACTCCCTGCGCGTTATTCTAGCATCGAACCATCGCCCTTGTCGGGATCAATCAAACGCCGTAACTAGCCATTACGGAGATAATCTTTTAAGCGGCAAGAGGAACCATCATGATGCATTCAGCACTCGTTGCCGGCCGCACTGCCGTTATTACGGGCGCCGCGAGCGGTATCGGCCTCGCGACCGCCAAAAAATTTGCGGCGATGGGGATGAATGTCTGTATCACGGACATCACCGATCTGGCGCTGCAAGCTGCGGCGCACGAAGTGAACGAAGCAGCGTCACCGAACAGTTCAGTGTTATCGATCACCGCCGACGTTAGCGACTCCGACACCATGGTCACCCTCGCCGAGACCGTGCGGCAGGAGTTCGGCGATGTGGCTTTTTTGATGAATAATGCAGTCACCCGAATCGATGCCCGAACGTGGGAAAATGCCGATGCGTGGAACCGCACAGTCGCAGTCAATATCATAGGCGTCGTCAACGGAGTTCTAGCCTTCGCACCCGCGATGATCCAGCAGAGCGAACCTTCAGTAATCGTCAATGCAGGCTCCAAACAAGGCATCACCAATCCACCGGGTAGCAAACCAGCCTACAACATGGCGAAGGCGGCAGTGATCAACTACACCGAAAGCCTCCAGCATGAGCTCCGTAATACGGACGGCTGCCTTACAAGTGCCCATCTTTTGATCCCGGGCTGGACGACGACCGGCACCCGTGAACACCAACTCGGTGCCTGGCTACCGGACCAAGTCGTCGATTATATGCTTACTGCGCTGGGGCAAAGTGACTTCTATATTCTATGCCCCGACGACGAAACCGACACCGCTGAGGACAAACGCCGGGTCCTATGGGCCGCCGGTGATATCACCCATAATAGGCCCCCGCTCTCGCGCTGGCATCCCGATCACGACGATGCCTTCCAATCCTTCGAGGTCTCCTGATATGAGCGATACCCCTACTGTACTTCTCGCCGGTCGCATGTCGACACCGCGTGCCGAATGGCTGGCGGAGAAATTGACCACAGATTGGAAGATTGAGATCTGGAGCGAGGACGAGCCGTTCGAACGTTTCGCAGAATTGATCGTCCAGTCGGACGCCATGGTCGGCGGTCGCATCAAGGGCGAGTGGCCGGCCATTCCAAACTTGCGGCTCTACCAAGTGCCATTTACCGGTTATGAATTCCTGACACCCGCCGACCTTCCGATCAGCTGCACGCTCTGCAACGCGTATGGCCACGAAGTCGCCATCGCTGAATTCATCATGGCCGGGATGCTGGAATGGTCAATCGGCCTCTCTAAATACGATCGCGACTTCAGAGAGCAGGGCTGGCAGGGACGCGTCCCCGGCATTGGGCCGAGCCACGGAGAGCTTTCCGGCAAGACATTGGGTATCATCGGGTACGGCCATATCGGCAAGGCGGCGGCCGAGCGCGCCGCAGCCTTTGGCATGCGCGTCATCGCCACCAACCGCACGGCGCAGGCGGTACCGCCGCCGCTGGAACGCTTAGACGGTCTCGACCAGCTTGATCGATTGTTAGAGGAAAGCGATTTCGTATTGATGACCCTGCCGACCGCACCGCAGACGCGCGGCATGATTGATACCGAACAGTTCGGACGGATGAAGTCCGACGCGGTACTGATCAATGTCGGGCGTGCGCCGGTTATCGTCGAGGAAGCCTTGTACAACGCGCTGGCAGAAAAACGTATCGGCGGCGCCTTCCTCGATGTTTGGTATGGTTATCCGACCACAGAAGATCCGGACCGCGAGCCATCCCGCTTCCCTATCAGGCAACTCGACAATGTCATCATGACACCACATTGCAGCTCCCGAAGCGTCGAATCCCGGGAACGGCGGTGGATGACCATTCCCCGAAATCTTGACCACCTGTCGCGCGGCGAAGAGCTCGACAATATCGCCTTTCATGGCAGGGTCTAGGTCGTGCAATTCACCTTCGGTAGTGAGTAATCTCGTACGGTTCGCAAGATGGACCGCGCGGCGCTAGATATCTTATTAACCGCATTGAATTTAGGAGAAAGGGAGGCTTAGAGATGAAAGCTGGCTTTATAGGCACGGGCAGTATGGGACTGCCCCTAGCATCAAATATTTTGGATCAGGAAAAATCACTCGTCGCCTATGATATCAATCCGGAAGCAACGGCATCGCTTGCCGATAAACAGGGGCGAATCGTTAATTCGCCAGTCGAAGTCGCGAACAGATCCGATATTGTCTTTGCCTGTATGCCGAGCATCGAGAGCTTTCGCACGGTCGTCGCCGGCGATGAAGGCATCATCCACGGCACGCAGATGAAAACCTTCATCAATCTCGGGACGATGGGCACCGAAGCCTTGGCCGAGATGGAGGCTACCTTGGCGGAAAAGGGAATTCCGGTACTCGATTCTCCAATCACCGGCGGCGTGCAACGCGCTTGGGACAAGGACATCACGGTCATCACATCGGGACCACAGGCGGCCTACGAACAGGCGGAGCCATTTTTAAAATCCTTCGCCCGCGACATTCATTACGTTGGCGATAAAGTCGGCCAAGCGCAAATCACGAAGATCTGCAACAACATCATGTCGTTCACCAACATGATAATTGGGCTAGAGGCACTAACGATGGCGTCGAAGGCCGGCGTAGATCCGAACAAAGTCATCAACGTCATCAATTCCGGTTCCGGCCAGAACAGTGCCACGCTGTCAAAAATACCTAAATTCGTAATGACGCGGGACTTCAACATGGAGGCCCCGATGCACATCATCGCCAAGGATGCGATGCTGTGGCGAATGGAGTCCGAACGCCTCGAGGTGCCCCAGAACGTGGCGAGCGCCACTTACCAAACATTACAGCAGGCCTTGGCAATGGGCATGCGCGGCAGCGACTTCAGCGAAATCATCAAAGTGATCGAGCGGGCCGCCGATTTCCAGCTCCCGAAGAGCGGCGGGTAAGGGGCTCGCGATGACGGATCGAGAACTCTATTTCATTTCGGGCTCACCACCGTGCTGGGCCGTGATGCTGGCACTCGAAGTGAAGAGCTTGCCGTATACATCGCGGCGTCTTGGCAACACCAAGCGGGAACAGAAGAGCTCGGAATATCTGGCGATCAATTCACGCGGCCAAGTGCCGACCTTGATCGACAATGGCAATACCATTTGCGAGACTTTAGCAATTTTGGCGTATCTCGATGCCGCCTATCCCACGCCACCACTCTTCGGGGGAGCGGCCATGGAAACCGCGCGCATCTGGCAGGTAATATGTGAATGCGACGGCAACCTGCGCAGCCCGATCGGCGATATTTCACGCCCGTTCTTTCGTGGTAAAGAGACCGAATTTGCAGAGCAAATCGCCAACGCGGCGGCCACGGTCCGCAAAGAATTCGCGCTCCTTGAGATGCGCCTATCCGCTAGCCCCTGGCTCGCGGGTGCCACTCTCAGCGCTGCCGATCTCGTCGCGTTTCCGATGTTGATGCAGCTTGAACGCGCGGTAGCGCGCAACGAAGCGCGCCCGATAAACCTCAATCTCTATCCGTTTGACACGTATTTTCCAAACATCGCCGCATGGCGCGCCCGGATCGAAGCGTTAGAAGGTTTTAGGAACGCCTATCCGCCGCATTGGGCGCGGGCCTGACGAACCTTTAAGCGGATTTCTTCACCACCAACCACAACGCGTGGATCACGTCCGGCACGACGAAAAAGAACGTGAGAAAAATGTTCAGCCAAAAAAGCAAGCCTAGTACGACCGTCAAAAAACCCGCGACGCCGGGAAGAAGGAGCGCGAGGATGATGCGGATAATGTTCAGGTGTAGCGAACGCTTCGTTTTGCCAAAATTTTTTGCTACCAAATTACCATATCAGCGCGACGGCATCCTTTCCGCCAAGCGTAATGAGACCCAGCACTGACAACGCGCCGTGGATCGTTAATTTCTTATTAACCCAAATTCAATAGAATTTTCGTTAACGAACATTATGGACGCTCAATGGATAACCTTAACTTCCTGCAGCGGCTTGCGGAAATTCCCTTCGAGGAAAAAGCAAAGACTGATGTCGCCTCACCGCTATTATTTTGGGTATATGAACTTTGGGATCTAAACGATGCGCCCGAAACATGGCGACGCGTGCCGATCTATACCCAGTCGAAATGCCGAGACTCCCTCATCACATGGCTTTGGTGGAAGTCGACAAATTCGATCCGCGATTGCGAATTCGATTGGTCGGCACGAATATCGTAAATATTTACGGTACGAATTTCACCGGTTAACATCCTGACGAAATAGATTTCATTGACGCCAGAAAAAACTTATTTCGGACTATCAATTCCCCGCGGAAACAAACCAACGGCTCTTTTCAGATCATACTTTCGGCAAGTTAAGCGGCATCAATCTAAACATCGAGTATGTCATTCTGCCGCTTTCCGACGACGACGAGACCATCAGCATTTTATTCATAGTGATGAGTTTTCAGAAACCCATCTAGTTTACGATAGAAAACGTCGCATCGCCGACGTTATTCCGCCATCCCTTTCGCATCCTGCACGGCGGCGGCCCATTCCCGTGGCCGTTCTTGGGGTAGATTATGCCCGGCGCGGGCCAACTCCCGGTGTTCATGCAGTCCAGTAAACTTTTTGGCGTGTTGTTTCGTTGAGCCACTCACCCCGTCGCCGGTTCCATCGATGGTAATAGCCGCGACGGTAATTGGTGGCTGAGCCGTCAGCCGCGTCTCGATCAAGGCGACGGCGGGATCGCCCGTTACCAATCCATAGCGATGACGATAAGAATGGATGACGACTTCGACAAAATCCGGATTGTCGAACGCTTCCGCGCTCTGCTCGAAAGTCGCATCATCGAAATCCCAATGCGGTGACCACATTTCCCACAATTGCCGGGCGACGGCGCGACGATCTTTGTTCAGGCCGTTGCGCCCTCGCTCCGAATGAAAATAGTATTGATACCAGTAAGCGGCTTCCGCCGCCGGTGGTGCAGGCTCCAACGCCCGCGCGATGTTCTGGATATTGTACGAATTGCCCGAGACCAGGGCCATCACCCGTTCCGGCCACAAGGCGGAGACAATACACGCCGCTCGTCCGCCCCAGTCATACCCTCCAACAACCGCGCGCTCGATGGAAAGCGCATCCATCAGCGCTAACAAGTCCGCACCAAACGCCGCCTGCTCCCCGGAGCGCGGCGTATCGGGCAACAGGAACGTGGTCGACCCATAGCCGCGCATATACGGGACAATCACCCGTGCGCCCGCGTCTGCAAGGATTGGCCCCACCTCCGCATAGGCATGAACGTCATAGGGAAAGCCGTGCATCATGAAACACGGCCAACCGTCCGAAGACCCATATTCAAGATACGAGACGTTCAGGACCCCTGCATCAATCGAATTGATTTTCATTTAGACTGTCTCCCACCAATTTGCGCCACCCTACAAAGCCCGCAGCCTCAGACGTGTTACAACGCGACTTCAGAGCCGGGGATCGGTGATCGAGAGAATGTTGCCGCCTTGCGGACAGTATCGACTACACCAAATTTTTCCATATGTCCGGCCTGACCCGCTTTACTCTTGGCGTTGACCGCCTCGGGCCGCATTGAGGAAGCATCACGAAACGGCACCGCCGAACTTACGCAATGCCTTGGGCAACACTTGGATATCTTCCTGGTTAATGGTCACGTCCGACCAGAGGAGATGCCTGCACCCCGAGAGCACCAATGTGCCGTCGTAGCATTGGAAAAGGTGGCTTTCGAAAGGACCGGTATCGTGCATCACATCGATATCGTTATCTTCAATTCCAAAAGCCGGATACAGCTCGTTCCTAACGAAAAACCCGTTCCAGGCCGTCGTTGCCACAAGTTCGTAACCCTTGGATTTTCCGAGCTCAACAAGCGCTAAAAGCGAAGCTCCCTGGTTGATCGCGGCATCATCATCTTGCACAAAGACGATATCGTTGGGCACGGTCGGATTGAATTCAATTGAGATTAATCGCGGTGAAAATTCCGTCAGAGAATTCCAGATATGCCAATCCACGCCATCGACATCAATGCACAGGAAATCCAAGTCGGCGGGCGCTTCGGCACGGGTAAGGATAGCGTCGAGAGACGCCTCACCCTCCCGCTCAACCAAGGTATTCAAAATGGCAACTTGATCGTTATCACGATACGCACTCTCGAGTTCTGCGAACTTAGCCTCATTCGCCTCAATCAACAGGCCATGCCAATCACGGTTATTCAGCATATTCCATGTACTGCTGTAGAGCTTTCCGTCCCAAGCGCCAAATTCTACACAGTAGCGATTGGTCGCGCCGACGATCTCGAATATCTTTTCAATGATGCCGTCTTCGCCTCGTTGCGTCGTCACATCCTTGCGGAACGCCTGAAGGAATGCTGATTTTGGATTGATCCGAGATTTCCACCTGCTCTGTAAAATCATCGTGCTCTAATCTTCCTGCCGCAAAATTTCGCGCTGGGTCGTTCCCTTGTATTCGGTGCGATATACACCGCGTCGCTGGAATTCCGGCACCATCAAGTCGACGAATTCCTCGATGGCGCCCGGCGAGTAGATGGGCGTTAGCATGAAACCATCGCCGCCGACTGTCTCCATGAAAGCTTCCATCTGGTCGGCAACGCTTTTCACCGTGCCGACGAATTGCGGTAATCCAACCCCTTGGCCGTGACGTTGCGCCACTTCGCGTAGGGTCATGCCACTGCCATCGGGCTTCAAAAAGCGCGTTCGCATGCGATGGAGTTCAGGCTCTTCACGGGTCGTCATATCCGCATCGAGGGGAATCTTCGAGAGATCATAATCGAGATGCGCCGACAGGATCGCCATCCCGGCATCGAGCGGCACCAGGGAATTATGCTCTTCCTGTTTCTCGCGCGCCTCATCCTCGCTCTCACCGATAATCGGCTGTGCACCGAACAGGATGCGGCAATGGTTCGGATCGCGCTTGAACTGATCCATGCGGCCCTTCACGTCCGCGTAATACTGCGCCGCGTTCTCTGCTCGCGGTTGGATCGCAAAAATACCATCAGCATATTTAGCTGCGAAATCCATGCCCTTCGGCGACGTTCCCGCCTGCAGAATAGAGGGGCCGTTCTGCGGCGATTGCACCACATTCAATGGTCCACGCGATTTAAAGAATTGGCCTTCATGCTCAATGCGGTGGACCTTTGTGGCATCAGCGAAAACCGCCCCCTCCTTATCCATGACGACCGCGCCCTCTTCCCAACTGTCCCAGAGTTTGCGGCACACTTCCAAATACTCATGCGCTTGATCGTAGCGAGTGTCGGCATCGGCGCGCTCGGTACCGTAATTGGCCTGCTGGTTGTGATTGATCGAGGTCACCACATTCCAAGCGGCGCGCCCGCCAGTCAGATGATCGAGCGTCGCCCACATCCGGGCCGCATAGAAGGGATGCTGATTGCTGGTCGAGAAGGTGGCGCCGAGCCCGATATGCTTCGTCACCGCTGCCATCCAACCAAGCAATGGGATCGGGTCATGCTCCGGCGCTTGCGCCGCATAGCGCAAGGCCGGCTCCATCGAGCCCGTAAACGTGTCGGAGATGTAGTTAAGATCGGCGAAGAACACCATGTCGAAGAGGCCACGCTCACAGACCTGGGCAATATGCTGATAGAGCTCCGGTCGCGCCCAACTCTCCTTATCAAATGTACTCTTGGGATGCCGCCACATGCCGAGGCTGTGATAGCTCGGCCCGTGCACGAGAAATTGCGCCAGATGAAATTTCTTTTTCGCCATAATACGGTCGCCTCCCTGGATCAGACGTTACCGCGCACCGCAAACATTGCAACCATCGGGGCGGCATTTCGCCTTCCGAGCACGCCAGATTAGATCATATTGAAGTGATCGCACTGCGACAGGTAAGCGCATGCCAAGAGACGGAAGAAAAAAGGCCCTAGTGGCCGGCGCCTCCGGTGTCGTCGGGCGGCGGTTGGCGGAGTATCTGCATGGCCAGGACGATTGGGAAGTCGTTGGCCTCTC
>JBMYRC010000018.1:0-43132 GCA_049601975.1 Alphaproteobacteria bacterium
ATATACAGGCCAAAACACCGAACGGGCGCCCCGAAAGTTGGACCGCACCGGTATATACTTCTCTCAATTCAGCCGACCAGCTTCACCATTTGCCGCAGTTCGCAACACTTATGACCGCGATCAATATAGAAGTGGCACGTTTCGCCGAAGCACTGGGAATGGATTACCAGCAATATCCGCTACGAATGAAGGATTGTTGGTTTAACATTTACGGGCCGAAAGATGGGCAGGAGCCACACAACCATCCCAACAGCTTTATCAGCGGCACCTATTATGTAAAAGCGCCTGATGGTTGCTCGGGATTACGGTTCCATTCACCGACCCAAGACAACATGTTCATTCCACCGCAGACTTCCAAGAATGAGTTGAATGGAACCATCGCCGAGCTTCCCGTCGAGGATGGATTGCTGGTTCTCTTCCCGAGTTGGTTTAAACACAGCGTGCAACCGAACTCAGTTCGAGGAGAACGTGTTAGCATCTCATTTAACGTCTTTATGTAGAAAAAATCACCAGTTTATAGATAAACTCTGTCCCAAGCTTAAAGCTTCGCCAGAAACAATTGTTCGGTATCCTGCAACCTGCGCCGAAATTTTCGGTGCTAGATAGATTCGATTTCCGGGTCTATAAACCCATATCATTCAGAGCGTTCAGATTGCCGAAGGCCACGAACCATCGACGGTTTGAGCGCCAAATTCTTTGGTTTTATGCAGAAACGATTGTTGGCGGCGGCAAGTCCGCCCCATGCGAGCGAGGATAACAGTGTCGGACGCCGATAAAGAAACAGCAGAAGCTTCGGAGGACGAGGAAACATCGTCCGAGTCGAAAAGCCCATCGCGACGCCGCTTTGGTGTCCGCTACATCATCATCGGTTTGGTGGTCATCGTCGGCGGCATCTTCGCTTTCCGCGAAGTTCACCAGCGCATAATTTACGTCTACGAATACGACGCTCGCATCGCTGGCGACATGGTGACCGTCAGCAGCCGGGTGGCCGGATGGGTGACAAAACTACCGGTCACAGAAGGGCAGATGGTCGATGGCGATCAGATGCTTATCAAGGTCGACGACCGTGAATCAAACTTACTCATAAAGCAGCTACAGGCACAAAAAGACGCAATCGCCGGACAACGTGACCGCTTGGTCGCGGAACGCAAACTGGTCGACAGCCAAACTGAGACCCGTGTGAACACCCAACTGGCCGCGGTAAATGCGGCGAAGGCGACGGTCTCGGCCCTCAAACCGCAGCTGGAGAACGCGCAATCGCAGTTGGCGCAAGATCAGGCGCTCTTTAAGAAGAAAGTCATCTCGCGGCGGCAGTTCGATCAAACCCGTACCACGATGCAGCGGATTGATGGCGAATATCGAACCCGTGTCGCGGAGTTGGAAGAAGCGCGCAACAAATTGCGCGAGGCACGGGCCGAAACTCAGAGACTAGCCGTTCTCGACAGTGAGATCATAATCCTGATCCACGAAGAAGACGAACTGAAAGCGCAACTCGAGCGCCAACGTCTCGACCTCAAGGACCGCACGATCGGCAGTCCGGTCACCGGCGTGGTCGACCGGGTGTTCGTTGAAGAGGGCGAATACGTGACGCCAGGGCAACGGTTGTTGTTGGTGCACGATCCAAAGAAAGTATGGATCGACGCAAACGTTAAAGAAACCGACATCCGCAAGGTCAAGGTCGGTCAGGTCGCTGACATCACGGTTGACGCGTTTCCAGACAAGAAATTCAAGGGACGCGTGATCGCCATTGGGAATGCGGCGACGAGTGAGTTCGCGTTGCTGCCGACGCCGAATCCGAGCGGCAATTTCACCAAAATCACCCAGCGCCTTCGGGTGCGGGTTGCTATTGATCAGGAGCAAAATCTGCTTCGACCGGGAATGATGGTCGAAGTGTTCATTGATGTCAGATAGCGTCGACGATCTTTTTAAGCGCTACGGCCCAGCATATCGATGGCTAGTGATTTTCACCGGCATGACCGGCGTCATAGCGATGGTGCTCTCGGCGACCATTGCAAACGTCGCGGTGCCCAGCGTCATGGGCGCCTTCGGTATTGGCCAGGACCAAGCGCAATGGATGGCGACAGCCTTCATTGCAACGATGACAGCGGGGCAACTCCTTAGCGCCTATATCATCGCGGCATTCGGCCATCGCAATGGTTTCTTGATGCTGATCATCGTCTTCTTTATCGGTACGATGATCGCGGTCACGAGCACTAACATCATGACATTAGCGCTCGGCCGCACCATTCAGGGCGTTTGCGCGGGCGCGATACAGCCGCTCGTTCTGGTGACCGTATTCGGCGTCTTCGGCCCCAATCAGCGTGGCACCGCCATGGGCATCTTCGGCATGGCAATCATGCTCGCTCCGGGGCTTGGGCCGGTTGTCGGCGGCATTGCGATCGATCATTTGAGTTGGCGACACATCTTTTTGATCCCTCTACCACTTTGCCTGATTGCTTTCGTCCTCGGATCCTTCTTCATGCCCAGTAAGACTGACAACAAGAAGGCGCCGCCATTCGACTTCGTCAGTCTCACTTTGTTGCTAATCGGATTGTTCTCCGTCCTGAGTTACATAGCCAACGGTCACCGGTTCGGCTGGATGTCAAACCAATCCCTCCTGACCCTGCTCATCGGCCTGATAATGTTGGCGTCATTCGTCGCGATGCAACTCAAGGCACAGGAACCTCTCCTGGATTTATCTCTCTTCACCAACGCCCAATTCACATCCGCAGTGGCCGTCGGTGTGGTGTTCGGCGCGGGAAACTTCGGCGTCAGCTACGCGGTACCGGTGTTCGTGCAAACGGTCCAAGGGTTTACCGCGACAAAAGCAGGCTTCGTTCTGGTTCCAGCCGGGATAATGCTGATGTGCATGTTCTCCTTCACCGGCAAACTCGCGGACCGGGTGCCCAACCACCTGATGATTATCTGCGGTTTGATCACCTTTGCCGCAGGTGCTCTTCTCATGATGGGCGCCGATGTGAATACACCGTTTTGGAGCGTGATAATATTCGTCATGATCGGCCGTTTCGGCCAAGCGCTAATTCTACCCGCGATGAATGCATCAGCCTTACGCTCGATGCCTCCAGATAAACTCAACCGAGCTTCGGGCGGGATTAACTTCATGCGTCAATTCGGTGGAGCCTTGGGTATTAATGGTCTGGTTGCCTTTATGGAACAGCGCACGTTAATGCACAGCGAATCATTGGCGGCAACGCAAACGGCGGGGAATGCAGCAAGCCGAGAGTTATTGGATAATCTCCGCCACTTACTGAACGAATCGGGCGTCCCGGAAGCGGTGCATTCCTCTGGAGCGCTGCATTACCTAGGTCAGGTCGTTCAAGCACAGGCCAACACGCTGGGGTTCCAGGACGGTTTCATGATCTTGGCGGTCATCTTCCTGATGGCGATGGTGCCCGCCTATATTTTGGGCAAGTCCCGGACGACGAAGGTTTAGGCCATGGCCGTCGTCACCGAATCGGTCGACGATCTGTACGCGCGTTTCGGGCCGAAATACCGCTTACTTGTCTCGAGCACCGGCATGGTGGCCGCCTTCACCATGGTGCTGACCGGTACGATGGTGAATGTGGCCATCCCAAATGTCATGGGCGCCTACGGCGTCGGGCAAGAACAGGCACAGCTCATGACGACGGCCTTTGTCGTCGCCATGACCACGAGCCAACTGCTCAACGCTTATGTGGTGGCACTGGTCGGCCAGCGGGTCGGATTTTGCGCTACTCTCGTTCTCTTCGCCATCGGCAGCTTTATTTGTGCGCTGAGCGCGGAATTCCCGATGGTTGTTTTCGGTCGTGTGTTGCAAGGCATGTCGTCAGGCATCATCCAGCCACTCGTCATGGTGACTTTCTTCCAAGTCTTCCCAGCAGAACGACGCGGCTTCGCCATGGGAATTTACGGTATGAGCATGGTGACGGCTCTCGCCCTTGGTCCCACTTTTGGTGGCCTCGTCGTCGATTCATTCAGCTGGCGTTACATATTTTACGTACCGCTTCCCTTGATCGTCATAGCTTTTGCCTTGGGTCTTGTCTTTATGCCGTCAGTCAGACGAGCTGACCGTCCGAAATTTGATTGGGCCGGCTATCTCCTCCTGTGCATTACGCTGTTTTGCTTGGTCAATGCCCTCTCACACGGCCAGAAACTAGGCTGGACGTCAGATCACATCGCCAGTCTGTTAGCGGCGGCGGCGATGGGAACGGCGGCATTTTTGTGGTCGCAGACCAAAGCGGAAGACCCACTGCTGGATCTCTCTCTTTTCCGCATACCTGCTTTCTCGGCGGCTTGCTTGATCGCCTTTGTCTTCGGCATGGGGAATTTCGCGACCACCTACGCCGTGCCAGTCTTCGGACAGTTGGTTCAGAATCTGTCCGCGACCGATGCCGGTATGCTCATGATGCCGGCCGGATTGATCGTTGCCTTTGCACTTCCGTTTACCGGCCGCCTCGCCGACCATTTCAAAGCGCAATATACGATCATGGTCGGTTTATTTTTTTTCTTTCTCGGCACGGCATTGCTGGGAACGGCGGATGCGAACACCCCGTTTTGGGATGTGGCGAAGTTCTCAATGATCAGCCGCTTCGGGATGAGCTTCATCATGCCGTCCGTAATGAATGCGGCGCTTAAATCATTGCCGCCGGACCAATTAAATTCCGGTGGTGGGACGGTCAATTTCATCCGTCAACTCGGTGGTTCGCTCGGCACGAATTTCTATGTCGTGCTGCTGGCATTGAGAACGCAGTTCCACAGCGATGCATTGGCTGCTACGCAGATATCCGGAAACGACGCGAGCCAGGAGTTGTTGGTTGGTGTTGGAAAAATTTTTACCATCGCAGGTGTTCCAGAATCGGTCCAACAATCCGGAGCCTTGCATTACCTCGGACAAGTCGTCCATGCACAGGCCAATACCCTGGGTTTCCAGGATGGGTTTTTGATACTTGCGGCCGTCTTTCTTGCCGCCATGATTCCGGCCTGGATTCTCGGCCGAGCGCAAGCGGCGAAACACTGACCGATGGCATTGGTCACCGAATCCGTCGACGACCTATTCGCCCGCTATGGCCCTTCCTACCGCATGTTGGTGACCGCCGCTGGGATGACGGCTTCTTTTGTGATGGTCATTTCAAGCACCATCGTGAATGTCGCCATTCCGGATGTCATGGGCGCCTTCGGCATTGGCCAGGATCAAGCGCAATTGATGGCGACCGCTTTCAACGTAGCGATGGTGACAAGCCAGCTGCTCAACGCTTGGGTCGTCGCCGTCTTGGGACAGCGCGTCGGGTTTTGCATCACTCTTATCGTCTTCACCATCGGCAGTTTCATTGGAGGGTTCGCGGACGAATTCGGCATGATCGTCTTTGGCCGCGTCCTACAAGGTGCAGCGGCAGGCTGCATTCAGCCTTTGATCATGGTGACGATCTTTCAGGTGTTTCCCGCTGAACGGCGTGGTTTTGCCATGGGTATATACGGCATGGCGCTGACCTTGGCGGTGGGCCTCGGACCGGTTCTTGGCGGCGTCGCGATCGAACTGTTGGATTGGCGATATATTTTCCTCGCCCCGATCCCGCTGGTCTTTTTGGCCTTGGGCATGGGCATGATCTTCATGCCCTCAGTCCGTAAGGCAGGCGGCCAGTCTTTCGACTGGATCGGATATGCCCTGATTAATATCTCACTCTTCTGTTGCATGACCGCCATGACCGACGGTCAGCGCGAAGGCTGGGTCTCCGACCATACGACCGGATATTCCCTCACTGCGCTCGCTTGCGGTATTGGATTTATTTTATGGCAAGCGCGAAGCGGAGAAACGCTGATCGATGTCAGCCTCTTCCGCAATCGCAACTTCGCGCTATGCGCCATTATCGCTTTCACATTCGGTATGGGCAATTTTGGTACTGCCTATGCGGTACCGGTCTTCGGTCAATTGGTGCAGGGACAGACCGCTTTGGACGCCGGCAATATGATGTTGCCAGCCGCTATAATCGTCTTTCTAGCACTCCCCATTACCGGTCGCATGGCAGACGCCATATCGCCTCGCGTTGGCATTATGATTGGATTGTTTCTGTTCTCCATGGGCACCCTCCCCATGGCCAGCGCGGACGCCAACACGCCTTATTTTCACCTCGTATTGTTTTCAGTCATCGCGCGTGGCGGCATGAGTTTCACGATGCCGTTTATCATGAGTACCGCCTTGCGCACCTTGACACCTCAACAACTGAATGCAGGTGGCGGCACAATCAACTTCTGCAGGCAATTAGGCGGCTCGCTCGGCCTCAACGCCTGGGTCGTATTCCTCGAAGTCAGGACGCACTATCACAGCGATATCCTTGTTGCGACGCAAAGCGCAGACAATGCCTCCAGCCGCGAGATGATCTCCGGCGTCGGTCGGATCCTCAACGAAGCGGGCGTGCCGTCGGCGCTGCATGAATCAGGGGCCCTTCACTATCTCGGCCAAGTCGTTCACGCTCAAGCCAACACCATCGGCTTTCAGGACGGCTTTCTTGTGCTCGCGGTCAGCTTCCTCTTCGCCATGATTCCGGCTTGGTTGCTCGGGCGCCGGAAACCCTCGTCATGAGCGTTGAAACCGTCGACGATCTCTTCGCGCGTTACGGCCGAGCCTATGTCCCGTTGGTGATGGCATCGGGCATGGTCGCCTCCTTCGTCATGGTGGTCTCCAGCACGATTGTGAATGTCGCGGTACCGGACGTGATGGGAGCGTTCGGCATCGGTCAAGATCAAGCGCAATTGATGGCGACCGCTTTCAACGTATCGATGACCGCGAGCCAGCTGCTCAATGCCTGGGTCGTCGCGGTGTTAGGACAGCGCTATGGTTTCGCGGCTGCGCTAGCGATTTATACCGTCGGTAGCATCATTGGCGGTCTGTCGCAGGACTTTAACATGATCGTCTTCGGTCGAGTGTTGCAGGGAATATCTTCCGGCATCATCCAACCCTTGATCCTGGTGACGATCTTCCAAATTTTCCCGCAAGAACGGCGTGGCTTCGCGGCGGGCATCTACAGCATGGCACTGATGCTAGCGGTTGCCATGGGACCGGTGTTCGGCGGCCTGGCGATGGAGATACTGGATTGGCGTTATATTTTCTTTGCACCTTTGCCAATCATCGGCATCGCCTTCGCCGCAGGCATGTTCGTCTTACCGTCGGATCGCAAGGAATCTAATCGACCGTTCGATTGGACCGGTTACGGCCTGATGGTTATTACACTTTTTTGTTTCATGACCGGATTGACGGACGGCCAGCGCGAAGGGTGGACATCGAGCTATATTCTCGGCCTGTTTCTGACATCTATCATCACAGCGGTGGCGTTCATTTATTCGCAGATGCGGTCCTCGGCGCCGATCATGGAGTTAGCATTATTCAAGAATCGAGAATTCGCCTGGGCCATGGGCGTCGCCTTTATCTTCGGTCTTGGAAATTTCGCGATGGCTTACGCAGTCCCAGTCTTCGGGCAACTGGTTCAAGGGATGTCACCTCTCGATGCGGGATTGGTCTTGCTGCCCTCCGGTATCGTCGTCGTCGCGTTACTGCCCTTTATGGGGCGGATGGCCGATCGGATTAAGCCGCACTATGCGATCATCGTCGGACTGCTGCTGTTCGCCATCGGTACCGTTCCGTTGGCAGATGCGGATGTGAATACGGCGTTCATCGCGATTGCGATTTACGGCATTATCAACCGCCTCGGCGTCAGTCTCACGCAGCCGTTCATTATTACGGTATCGCTGCGCACCTTGCCGCCGGACAAACTTAATTCTGGTGCCGGGACGATGAATTTCATTCGCCAGCTTGGCGGGTCGCTTGGCATAAATGCTTGGGTCGTCTTCTTGGAAATGCGGACCCACTATCATGCCGATGTATTGGCGGCGACACAAAGTTCCGACAACGAGGCGAGCCGCGCTCTCCTCAGTAGCGTCGGCCAGATTCTGGGAGAAGCCGGAGTATCCGAGACCGTCCAGCAATCCGGTGCGTTGCATTACCTGGGCCAGGTCATCCATGCACAGGCTGCCACTTTGGGGTTCCAGGATGGTTTCTGGATCCTGGTTGCGGCATACCTTGTAGGTATATGGCCGGCATGGATGTTGAGGCGCCGGGCCAAGCACAAGGATTGACAGCAGGGAATGGTGTTTCAAACGGAAACGGTCGACGATCTGTTTGCCCGTTACGGCAAACCATACCGGGTGCTGGTGACGGCATCCGGCATGACGGCGTCGTTCGTCATGGTGTTGTCGGGCACGATCGTGAACGTCGCCGTACCGGACGTCATGGGGGCCTACGGCGTGGGGCAGGATCAAGCGCAATTGTTGGCGACGTCCTTCAATGTCGCGATGACCACATGCCAATTACTGAACGCCTGGGTCGTTGCGGTCTTCGGCCAGCGCTTCGGATATACGGTCACGCTGATTCTCTTTACGGTCGGCAGTGTGATTGCGGGCCTGGCGGACAGTTTCAGTATGTTGATTGCGGGCCGCGTCATGCAGGGCATGGCGACGGGGATTATTCAACCGCTCATCATGGTCACCGTGTTTCAGGTCTTCCCGCAAGAGCGGCGCGGCTTCGCCATGGGTATTTATTCCATGGGACTGGTCTTGGCGGTCGCCATGGGCCCCCCCGTGGGTGGCATCGCGCTCGAATTGTTGAGTTGGCAGTATATTTTCTGGCTGCCCCTGCCACTGCTGCTGATATCGCTTCCCTTTGGGATGGTTTTCCTACCCTCCGTACGTAAGCCCGGCGGCCAAGCCTTTGATTGGATCGGCTATATTCTCATTGCCATGACCTTGTTCTGTATCATGACTGTTTTGACCGATGGTCCACGCAAGGGTTGGACCTCGGACTATATCCTTATTCTCGTCATCCTCGGGACCTGCACTGGCGTCGGATTCGTGATGAGCCAACGTCGCGAAGGGTCCACGCTGATTGACATTTCACTTTTTCAAAACAAGCACTTCGTCATCGTGCTTTTCGTCACCTTCTTCTCTGGTATCGGCAATTTCACGACAACGTACTCCTTCCCGGTTTTCACGCAATTGGTCCAAGGATTAACGCCGCTCGATGCGGGGTTCAGCCTGCTGCCAGGCATGTTACTGGCAGTCTGCATGGTGCCCTTCACTGGGCATCTAGCGGATAAGCTGGAGCCGGGAAAGGCGATGATGTTCGGGTTATTTATCCTTGGTATCGGCACGCTTCCGATGGCATGGGCGGACGTGAACACGCCCCTAGTCATCGTCATGATCTACGGTGCCATCGGCCGGTTCGGGACTACCTTCGTACAACCGTTTATCATGAACACGGCACTGCGCTCGCTGCCGCCGGAAAGACTTAACGACGGCGCGGGAACGGTGAATTTCGTGCGTCAGACCGGCGGATCGCTCGGCACAAACGCCTGGGTCGTCTTCGTCGATCAGCGTACGTTCTATCACAACGAAAGCTTGGCGATGACGCAGGACGCGTCGAATTCGTCGAGCCGGGAGTTAATATCAAACATCACTCGGCTGCTCCAAGAGGCGGGCGTCTCCGAAGCGGTGCAGCAACACGGTGCGCTCCATTACCTTGGAGAAGTCATTTACGCCCAAGGAATCACCCGTGCCTTCCAAGACGGGTTTTTGGTATTGGCCATCGCGTACTTGATCGCGGTGATACCGGCATGGATACTCAGTCAATCGCGGGGGAGATGAATAATGTATAAAAGAATATTAATGGCCTATGACGGCAGCCCCGAATACCGCCGCGCCTTGCGACAAGGTTCGGAGTTGGCAGAGCTCACAAACGCAGAAGTGCATCTATTGGCAGTGATTAGGTCATCGGCGGCCATGCCGATGGCAGGCGGCGTCAACACATCCGAAGTCGTGAATGAAGAGCATAACGAGGTGCAGAAACTCCTCAACGATGGGGTGGAGCGCATCCGGGAACGCCGCCACGTCGAATGTACCGGCAGTATCGGCTATGGCGACCCGGTCGATGAGATCGAGAACGCGGCAAGGGATTTTAACGCCGATCTGGTCGTCATCGGCACGCGCAAGCTCGACGGCCTCGACCGCTGGTGGCGCAAACGCATCGGTAAACACTTGATCGACAGATTGCCCTGTAGCCTGCTCATCGCCATTCCACCGGAAGATTTCGAGCCCAGCAGCGAAGCCTAATCGGCTTATTCCTGTGCATATCCGGGGACCGGCGTCGTACCCGGTGCATCCGCATTTCTAGCTTTATCGCGCCCGCCGTGGCGCTCAATCAACGCCACCTGCGCTTCCTTGGCTTGTCTGTCCACGCCTTCAGGATCGATCCGGGCGCGCAGCAATGCTTCCATTTTATCGAGTGTTTCGCGATGAGCTGGGTCGGGCGCCAAATCGTGCAATTCTTCCGGATCTTCCGCGAGGTCGAAAAATTCTGGCGGATAACCGACATAATAGTGATATTTGTAGCGACCCTTACGAAGCATGAACCCGCCGGTCGGTGAGGCAAAGGCGTGACACTGACAGAACGCCTCTCGCGCCGGATCGTCCGGCAGCGTTGCCAATTCAAATAACGATCGGCTTTCCGTTGCTGGATCGTCCGCCACCCGCGCAACGCCCAGCTCGTCCAAGATCCAATCAACGATGGTGACCGGCGTCTCGCACACATGGCCTCTCAGCACATCCGGCCCCGAGAGAATCATCGGCACCTTCGCCGATTCTTCATAGAAATTGAACTTGCCCCATAGACCCTGTGCGCCCGACGCATCTCCATGATCGTTGGTGTAAAGAACACGCGTTCCTGCCGCGAGGCCGGTCTCCTCCAGGGTGTCCAAAATGAAGCCGGTTTACGCATCGATGAAGCTGAGCAAACCGAGATAACTAGCAAACGCAAGACGGCGTTCTTCGTCGTCCTTGAAGGATCCATCCTGCGCGATGAAATCGTCCTGGGCTTTGACCCATGGGTGATGCGGTGTTCCCGGCTTCGCGTAAGCCTTTGGCATCGGCATTTTGTCGAGTGGATAGCGGTCAAAATATTCACGCGGCACGATGACAGGCGGATGCGGAGCGACGAACCCGACTAGAGTGCCCAAGCCCTCCCTCCATGCCCGCGCGTTCCTTCAGCCATTCCGACGTACGTTTGGCGAGCCGTCGGTCGCAGAGATTGTAGTTCGAGACACCAACACCGGTTTCCTTGATTAGGCGGAACGGCCGGTCGAGTTTCAGGAAGGGGTCCCGGATTGCTCCCCAGACCATGCCTACCCCGTCCATTATATGCATCGACTCATACTGCCTGTCGTAGCCGAGCGGACCTTCCTCACAGCGGTAGTCCATCTTGCCAATGGCTTCGACGGAACGTCCGGCATCCTGGAAATACTGCGCCCATCCCGGAATACTAACGTCATAGGCCTGCGCATTATCCCAACACGCGGTCTCATGAACATGCCGCCCGGTCGCGAAGGACGCACGTGCCGGCACGCAAATTGGGCATGTCGTGTATGTGTTCGCGAAACGAGTGCCGTTTGCCGCGAGCCGGTCGAGTGCCGGAGTGTGCATCAAGGCATTACCGGCAGCACCGGGACATCTCGGATCGTGACCGACCGTCATGATGACGATTAGGTTTTGCGCATCTATAGAACATTCTCCTCGGAGCTTAAGCGAGATACGTCTTCACCCATCCCAATCCCGCGGTCGTATCTTCGCGCGGGTTGTACTCACAGCCGATCCAACCTTCGAATCCGAGCTCGTCGATCAAATCGAATAGATAGGGGTAATTCACCTCGCCAATATCCGGCTCATGGCGTTCAGGCACGCCGGCAATCTGAAAATGATCAACTTTGTCAATAAACTCGCGGATTTTCATGGCCACATCCCCTTCGACGATTTGCACATGATAAAGGTCCATCTGCACTAAGAGATTCGGAAGACCGACGGCATCAACGAAACGCCGCGCGTCCGCCTGGCGATTTAGAAAATACCCGGGAACGTTCCGCGTATTGATCGGTTCGATGATAACATTACGACCCACCTTCGCAGCCTCATTTGCCGCGAATTCCAGGTTTTGTTCATACGTCTCGCAGAGGACATTCTCCGCAACACCTTCGGGCCGCAGACCTGCCATGATGTGAATCCGTGGACAATCCAAGGCGGCGGCGTATTCCAACGCCTTGCCGACCGCATCCTGGAATTCGGCTTCGCGGCCGGGTAGTGCCGCCATGCCGCGCTCGTTCTTCTCCCAATCACCGGGCGGTGCATTGAACAGCGCCTGGCTCACTCCTGCGGCTTCCCGCCATTCGGCAACATCAGCCGCCGGCCATTCATAAGGGAATAGAAATTCAACGCCCTTAAACCCGTCCTTTGCGGCAGCGGCGAAACGGTCGCGGAAATCAACCTCGGTGTACATCATCGACAGGTTGGCGGCGAAATTCGGCATGGGTTCAGTCCCTTAGAAAGCTGCGTTCGAGATCTTCGATTTGTTCCGGTGTCAGGCACCGAGGATTGTGGGCGTGGAGCAGGAGATACAGTTTCGCGGTCTCCTCCAATTCTTCCATCGCGTAGACGGCCGCATCGAGTTTCTTGGCCGACACCACCGGACCATGATTGGCGAGAAGTACCGCCGTGTGTTTTCCAGCGAGGCCACGAATGGCGTCGCCTAAGCCTTCGTCGCCCGGACGGTAGTACGGGACCAACGGCAGTTTGCCGATCTTCATGACGTAATAAGCTGTGATCGGCGGGATAACATTTGCCGGATCAATATCCGGCATACATGAGACCGCCACCGAATGAGTTGAATGCAGATGCACGACTGCTCCATCGCGCGGGCGCTCCTCATACATTGCCAGATGTAGAAAGGTTTCCTTGGTTGGTTTGTCGCCGGAGACATGGACGCCTTGAGCATCGAGTTTCGACAGACGTGCTGGGTCGAGTTCCCCCATGGAGGATCCGGTTGGTGTCATCAACCATCCGTCCTCGAGACGCACGCTGATATTCCCCGAACTCCCGCCGGTCAGTCCGCGATCATAGATGGATTTACCGAAGCGGCAGATCGCCTCACGTGTTTTCAATTCATCGCTCATATCTTCAGTCCAATTTTCCTAGTCACCCTTCGACAAACTCCGCCCTCTCACGGCAGCCTGTCGAATGCTTCTACAAGGAAGTTGGGTCCGCCGAAATTACCCGACTTCAGGGCAAGCGCTATTTCCCGTTCGCCAAGGCTGACCGTCCACGGCACGCCTGGATCAATCTCAGGTCCGATCCGCAGCCCTTGCACGCCGAGTTTGCTGACCACGGCGCCGGACGTCTCGCCACCGGCGACGATCAGTTTCCGCACACCCGCGTCGACCAATCCTTCGGCGACACGCGCCAATGCTTGTTCCATCATTTCCCCGGCAGCGTCTCGACCGAGCTTCTCTTGCACCGCCGCTACCTCACCGGGTTCATCCGTCGAGTAAATCAGCACCGGCCCGTCGGTGAGCTTGGGAAGCGCCCATTCCAAGGCCTGTGCTACAATATCTTGGCCCGCCGCCAGCTTCAACGGATCGACCTGAAATGCGGGACCGCTCTTCTTGAAGTTCGCGACTTGTCCTTGGGTCGCCCGCGAACAACTGCCCGAAATGATGGCGGAAAACCCCTTGATCTCCGGCAACGTATCACCGGCGGTTCCACCCATGCGGAAATTATTTGGCAACCCAATCCCGATCCCCGACCCCCCGGTGATAAGCGACATGCCGTCTACGGCGGCACCAATGCTCATTAAGTCCTGTTCGCTCATCGCGTCGACCACTGCCATCCGCACACCGTCCGCCTTGAGCGCCTCGAAAGCCGCTTGCACCGCCGCACTTCCGTCGCCCAAAACACGATGATCCACTAAACCAACCTTGCTCTCCGTTTGACGCTGTAGCACGCGCACCAAGTTCGGATCTGTCATCGGTGTCAGTGGGTGGTCCTGCATGCCGCTTTCGTTCAAGAGCACATCGCCCACGAACAAATAACCTTTGAAAATCGTTCGCCCGTTGGCAGGAAAAGCCGGGCAGAAAATTGTGAACTCCGTCTTGAGGGCCTCCATTAAGGCATCGGCCACTGGACCAATATTTCCATCATCGGTCGAATCGAAGGTCGAACAATATTTGAAGAAAATTTGTTTGCACCCCTGACTCCGCAGCCATTCGAGCGCCGCCAGCGACTGTGCTACCGCTTCCGCCGGCGCGATGGTGCGGGACTTCAGGGCAACGACCGCGCAATCCGTTTCGACCGGTGGCATATTTGCATCCGGAACACCGATAAGCTGGACGGCGCTCATGCCGGATTTCATGAGGGTTCCAGCCAGATCCGTGGCGCCGGTAAAATCGTCGGCGATACATCCGAGTAACATCGCTAGTCCTTCTTTTCCGGCAGGTTGAACCCACCAGTGGCCTGATATGTTTTAATCACCGAGGAATCATCATCCGCACTTAAGCCGCGTGACCGGTGATTTTCGTGCGCATCAAGCGGCGACGCTCCTCCATGGAATAGGCTGCCTCCGCCTTATGCATCGTACAACGCTGGTCCCATATCACCAGCTGCCGGGGCAGCCAATGGTGGTGATATTGGAAGTCCGAATTGATCGAATGATCGAAGAGGCAGGAGAGAATTTCATCACCCTCGCTGGGGTCCATACCAATGATCTCCGTCGTGTGGAGCGGGTTCACATAGAGCCCCTTACGACCGGACACCGGGTGAATTCGCACCATCGGCTGGACAACCTGTGGCAAGGCCGCTTCCTGCTCCAATGTCAGCGGTATATGACCACCGCCAGCCGGACCCTGACTCCACAAATGCCGCGCGTGGCGGCCGTCGATGCGCGCCTTCATGTCATCGGGTAAAGTTTCATAGGCGCGATACATATCAGCGAAGACCGTCCCACCGCCCTTGCTCGGCACTTCCAACGCGTAGAGCACTGTGTGGGCGCATGGCTCGGGCTTGTAGCTGCTGTCCGAATGCCAAGCGGACCCGCGCCCGGCGGAAGCCGGATCGGGGTTTCCGTCGGCATCGATATTGGTCAAATAAATCAGTTCCGGCATGCCGGGATGGGCAAATTGCGGGACGTGCGCGTCGATCTCGATATCGCCGAAGACGCGGGCGAACGCGATGAAGGACTCGGGTGTCAGACCTTGCTCCGGAAACGCCAGGATCGGGAACTCACCATGGAGTTCCCGAAGCCGGTCTTCCAATTCCGAGCCCCGGACCTGTCCGAGATCTACACCCTCTACCGAGGCGACAAAGCCCGGTTGAATAACCGTCGTATTAAGTTCTGCTGACACGTCGACCGTCCCCAGAGTGATTGTATCTTCCGAAAAAAATATCATGCGAGTGACTTATCGCCAATCGCATCCGCTCAAACCGGCCCCTAGCGCAACAATTCTCTCACGGTCTGCGCAATCTTTTCCGTCGAGTGAATGGTCGCGCGTTTCAGCTCGTCGTTATAGGGCATCGGCGTGTCCATCGCGCCGAGGCGCTTAACCGGTACGTCGAGCCAATCAAAACCCTTACCGGCGATCATTGCGGCCACTTCCACGCCAAAACCGCCCATGGTCCAGGCTTCATGCAAGATCAAGACGCGGTTGGTCTTTTCCACCGAGTTTAGGATGGTTTCCTCGTCGAGCGGCTTCAGCGTGGGCGGATCAACGACTTCGACGCTGATACCATCGCGCTCCAACGTCCGTGCGGCGGAAAGCGAGCGGGCACCATCGCCATGGTAGCGACCACAGTCACATCCGTCCCTTCCCGCTTCACGTCCGCCTTGCCGATCGGGATGGCGTAGCTCTCCTCCGGCACCGCCTGTTGCCGCCCTCGACCTAAAGTAATTTCGTCTCGAGGAAGATTACTGGGTTATCGTCGCGGATAGCCGCCGTCAGCAGACCCTAGGCGTCATAGGGTGTCGACGGCCCCACGAACACCACGCCCGGCACATGAGTGAACCAGGCTTCCAGGCTCTGGCTGTGTTGCGCCGCCATCCGAATGCCGCCGCATTGCGGGCCACGCACCACCAATGGCACTTTCGGTTTTCCAACCAGCATGAAGCGGAACTTGGCCGCTTGGTTGACCAACATATCCATGGTCAGCGCGACAAAATCAAAAATCTATAATTCGACGATGGGCCACATGCCCGCAACGGCCGCGTCGACGCCGCAAGCGACGAAGGTCGCTTCTGAAATCGGCGTATCGCGGACCCGGGCCTCTCCGAATTCCTCGAACAAGCCTTTCGAGACCTGGAAGATGCCACCCGTGGCACCGACATCCTCGCCCATCAGGAAGACCGTATCGTCACGCGCCATCTCCTGTTGCATGGCTTCGTTGAGCGCTTCCGTGAAGGCCAGTTCGCGGGTGACACCCTCGGTGCCAGGCTCATCGTAATGCGCGTGTGGCGAATAAACGGCGGCGAGCACTTCCTCCACCGTTGGCTCCTCTCTATCCTTTCCAAAAGCGATAGCGGATTCGATCTCACTCTCCACTGACGCGGTGATTTCCTTCATGCGTTTGGGCGCAACCGCCTTCTCACTGCGAATTGTCTTCTCGATCCGCTTCACTGGGTCGCGGCATTTGACCCAGTCATTGTATTCCTTCTCGGGCCGGGGATCGCGCAGATTGGCGCGCATCGAATACTGGCCCCAGCGATAGGTCATCGCCTCGATCAAGGTTGGACCGTCACCCGCTCGTGCGCGCTCTGCCGCTTCCCGCACCGTCAAATAAACTTCCACCGCATCGTTGCCGTCGATGGTGATGCCGGGAACATCGTAGCCCTGCGCCCACCGCGCCACCTGATCGACGGATGTGGTTTGCCGGTAAGAGGTACTGAGGGCGTACTGATTGTTCTCACAGACGAACAGCACCGGCAGTTTCCACACCGATGCCAGGTTCATGGATTCATGAAAGACACCTTGGTTCGATTCACCGTCCCCAAAAAACGCCACCACCACTTGGCTGTTGCCCTGCAGTTTCGCAAGCAGTCCCACTCCAGTGGAAAGTGGCATGGCGGTACCGACAATGCCATTCGCACCCAGAATATTCAGGTTCATATCGGCGATATGCATGGAACCGCCGAGAACACCGCAATAACCGCTCTCCCGGCCCATAAACTCCGCCATCATCAAAGAGATGTCCGCACCTTTGGCGATGTAGTGTCCGTGGCCACGATGATTGCTCGCCATGTCGTCATCTTAGCGTAGGTTAGCACCCACGGCAGCGGCGATGGCTTCTTGGCTCACATGACTATGCGCGGCGCCTTTGACATGGCCTTCATCGAACAATTTATGGGTCATCTCATTGAAGCGCCGGATCCGGCACATCGTCGTGTAAATCCCTTCCAGCACGTCGGCCGGTAATTGCATGTTGGAAGCCGGTTCCTTGGCCGCGGATTTCCAGGTCGCCGATTTCTGTGTTGATCGGGTCGTCGCCATAGCGGTTTCCACCCATATTGTTCTGTCTCACAGAATAAACGTAGGACGATTGGCCACAGGCCACCAGTGACGCATATCAAACTGTACGTACAGAAAATTTCTCGGGAGACGATCTCATGCAGCATGGTAATCCGACATCGCTCAGGGTCCCGGACCCCGGCATCACGGCATTATTCGATCAAGACGCGCGCTGGCAAGCGTGGCTTGACGTGGAGGCGGCCTTGGCCAAGGCGGAAGCCGAACTCGGAATGATCCCGCAATCTGCGGCGGATGAGATCGTGCGCAAATGCGACCTCTCCCTTTTCGATCGCGAGCGGTTAACCGAAGGTTTCACCCGGACCGCGCACACTTTGGTGCCGCTGGTGTGGGAACTCGCACGGATTTGCGACAGCGACGCGGGCAACTACGTGCATTGGGGTGCGACGACGCAGAACATCACGCAAACCGGCGACCTGCTGCAGTTGCGTCGGGCGCACCGAATTTATTTGCAACAGCTCGGTCGAATATTTGCGGCCCTCGCGGAGCTCGCGGACAAGTCGAAAGATATGGCGCTTCCCGGCCGCACCCACGGCCAACACGCGGTGCCCGCCACTTACGGCTTGAAAGTCGCCATCTGGATCGACGAATTCGCGCGTCATGCCGAACGCCTCAAGGAATGCGAGCCAAGAGTCTTCCAGGCTCTGTTGGGCGGGGCGGCGGGAACAGTCGCGTCGTTCGGAGAGGAAGGCTTGAATGTGCAAGCCCGTATGGCGGCACATCTCGACATGCCTGCCATGCCAGTTCCAGCCCGCAGCATCATGGATCATCTGGCGGAACACGTGATGTTGCTGGCGCTGCTAGCGTCGACCTGCGGCAAGTTCGGCTATGAAATCTACACCGGGATGAAACAGGAATTCGGCGAGGTGGAAGAGCCAATCTCCCCCGGAACCGTCGGCAGCAGCACCATGCCGCAGAAACGCAATCCACATCTCTCGCAAGATATCATGGCCTATGCGGCGCAGATCCGAACGATGGTGCCCTTGGCAATGGAAACGGTGATGACGGAACACGAAGCCAATCGCCAAACATCCTTGATGATGCGCTACGCCCAAAGCCAGGTCTGTACCCTTATGGGTGACACCCTGGAGCGGGTACGCATCCTAGCGGAGGGTCTTGTGCTGAAACCGGAGCGCATGCGCGCCAATCTCGACCTGACCGACGGCTTAATCATGGCGGAGCCGATGATGCTGGCGCTCGGTGAGCATGTCGGCCGACAAGAGGCCCACGATGTCGTCTATGACGCCGCGCAAGCCGCTGCCGTCGGGAGCGAGACTTTCAACGATCTTCTTGCGGCAGACGCGCGTGTCACGGGGCATCTCACACCAACGCAGATAGAAGCCCTTCTCGACCCGACCGCCTATACTGGTCTGTGTTCGAAGATGGCGGAGGAGCAAGCACAGCGGGCGCGCGGATTGGCGAAAGATCTCGCCGGCGCGTGACTGCCGCTGGCACTCCCGAAGGGCTGTGTTAGAATCCGATGATTCGTCAGCGAATACCCTTTCTATCCGGAGGTTTAATGTTTCGTCTTTTTATCGCCGTCCCCGTTCTGGTCTTTCTGATGGCGGATGCTAACGCCACGGCGCCCGGAATTTGTGGGGGCATTTTCGTCAAGGCCGGGAAGGTGAAATCGAAAACCATCAAGTTCAAGACGAAGAAATTGACCTGCCGAAGCCTTCGCGACGGACCCAAGGGATTTCAGCTACAATGTTTCAGCAAGCGCAACGTTCGCGTGGCGGCAGATCGGACGGCGGTCGGATTGACGGGATGCCTGACCTCGGCCGGATTCTCCGAGTCGACCCAAGGTAAAAACGAACGAATGATGATCAAGGAACTTCGCCATGCCAAGCAAGGCATTCTCTGTACCTTGATCAACAGTGCCAAAGAGGCTGGTCCCGATGGCTGGTCCGTGAAAATGAAATGCTTCGGACCACGGTAAATCCCAGTTAAGACTTTAGCCGCAACGCGACCGCGTCCTCGATATATCGGCGCATAAATTCTTCGACGCCGAGCTGGCGATATTGCACCACATGGACACATTCGTGGAACAGTAAGGAGACCAAATCGGTGTCCTCGAAACAGGCGTCCGACAAGATTACCGTATCGATGAAGGTAATCCCTGCCATTTGCGAGAAATCGAGCAGTTTCTTCGCAGCTAAACTATTCTGCGCGAATCCCAGAAAATCCGGATTGTCGATTTAGGGGACATGGCGGAAGCGAACGTCCGCCAATGTCTCTTCCTTGAAAAAGGGGGCAATGAAACTGCATTCGGGCTGTGGCAGAGCAAAGGCACCCGGACGGAATGTATTGCGTTGCAATCCCACCCAATCGACAGCCTTCTCGACGAGACTGTCAATGAGTGCGGTCGCTCTGTGATTTAGCCCGAACATGGCAACGCCCCAATTTCTCCCGGTTAACTTCCGGAAAAGACCGGCGAGCGTTTTTCCATAAATGCCTCACGGCCTTCCTTGTAGTCATTGCTGTCGAAACAAATCTTCGACAGACGTTTGATCTCGTCGTAATCGCGATCTTCCTTATCGGTCAGTATTTGGCCAATGGTGTATTTCGACGCGTTGATCGAGAGCGGCGCATTGCGGCAAATCGCATCCGCAACTTCACGCACGGTCGATTCGAGATCGTCGAGCGGGACGGCACGATTTATCAGACCGATGCGCTGTGCTTCATCGGGCTCGACACGGCGCGCGGTGAACATGATTTCGCTGGCCAATGCCGGGCCTACCAAATGTACCAGCTTGTGCAATCCATCGAAGCCGTAGGCAATGCTAAGCCGCGCCGCCGGAATACCGAATTGCGAATCGTTGCTGGCGAAGCGCATGTCCGCGGCCATCGCGACCGCCATACCACCACCCAGGCAATAGCCTTGGATCATCGCGATCAACGGTTTCTTCACCGCCAATAGCCGAGCGCGGGCTCCTTCGGAGATACGGGCATATTCGGCGGCCGCTTCGGCGTTGTTGCGGCGTTCCGAAAATTCAGAAATATCAGCGCCGGAGACAAAAGCCTTATCGCCTGCACCCTTCATCACGATAACCTTGATGGCATCGTCGGACTCGAATTCATCGAGGATCGCTTCCACCGCCGACCACATTTCCAGAGCCATGGCGTTGCGCCGTGCGGGATTATTGAAGGTCATCCAGCCGACGCCGCCTTCTTTTTCGCCAATCATCTTTTCCGTATTGAGTTGCATATCGCTTCCTTATTTAAAGTGTCGTGCCGCGTCGTCAGACGATATCGCGCGACTTCATGTCTGAAATTTGATCTTCGCCATAACCAAGATCAGCCAGGATCGAATCCGTGTGTTCGCCAAGTTCCGGGACCGGCAAGCGGAATTCCTCAGGCTCGGGCGTCTTGGTCAGGTTGATCGCCTGCCCCACGAGTTTTATATCGCCAAGTTCCGGATGATGTTGGGTCTTCGCCATTTTCAGATGCTCTACCTGTGGATCGGCGAAGACCTGATCGACCGAATAAATCGGCCCGCACGGCACACCGACCTCGTTCAACAGATCGACCCAATGCTGGCTCGGCTCCTGGCTGATCCGATTGTTGATGATTTTATTCAATGCATCCCGGTTATCCGAACGCCCGCCAGCCTTGGCAAAATCCGGATCTTCGACTAGACGCTCCAGACCGACCGCACCGCAAAACCGCTCGAACAGAACCTGTCCTGACGCGGCGATATTAATATGCCCGTCGGCGGTCTCGAAAACGCCGGTCGGAATGCTGGTCGGATGATTGTTGCCCGCCTGTTTCGGCACGTCACCATCGACCAGATAGCGCGACGCCTGGAAATCCATCATCTGGATCATCGATTCGAGTAGCGATGTATGGACCCACTGCCCTTCGCCCGTCACCTCGCGATCCAGCAAGGCTATCAGCGTCGCTTGCGCCAAGAACATGCCCGCCGTCAGATCACAAATCGGAATGCCGACCCGGACGGGACCCTGCCCCGGCATGCCGGTGACACTCATCAGGCCGCCGAGACCTTGGGCGATCTGGTCAACGCCGGGCCGTTTGCCGTAGGGGCCATCCTGGCCAAAACCGGCAATGCTAGCATAGACGATGCGCGGATTGACCTTGGCGCAGGGCTCGTAGTCAATCCCGAGGCGATGCTTCACGGCCGAGCGGTAATTCTCGACGATGACATCCGCCTTTTCGACCAATTGGAAGAAGATTTTCTTACCTTCTTCGGTTTTCAGATTGATCGTTAGGCTGCGCTTGTTGCGGTGGAGGTTCTGAAAATCGAACCCATGCCGGGCGCCGATGATGCCGCCTTTATCTTTGTTTATGCGGTCGGGCGCTTCAATTTTGATGACATTGGCACCCCAGTCGCCGAGTTGTCGCACGCAAGTCGGGCCCGCCCGATGTGCCGTAAGATCTAGAACCGTAAACCGCGAAAGCGGCAATCTGCCATTGCTTGTCATTGTAAAGCGCCCCAAGTTTCCGAAACCCAACCGGTTCCATTTCGCATGTCTCAGACATATAGGCCAGCAACTGTGCTGACACAGCCGGTGCCAGCCCTAGATGGTTAAGAAACTGCCTGAAACCTATTACACAAAGTCTTTAACCGGGAGAACGTGGCAATGAAAGCGATTGTATTTCTAGGTGAGCGGAAACTGGAATTGATGGATGTCCCGGACCCGACACCAGGCCCAGACGAAGTTGTGATCGAAATTAAGGCATCGGGTATGTGCGGCAGCGATTTGCATCAATATCGCGGACCCAAGAAAGACACACTGAACATTGCCGGCCA
The DNA here is from genome assembly GCA_049601975.1 of Alphaproteobacteria bacterium. Lineage (GTDB taxonomy): Bacteria > Pseudomonadota > Alphaproteobacteria > UBA8366 > UBA8366 > UBA6544. The sequence goes on from JBMYRC010000018.1 coordinate 22,207, forward strand.
CGAGCCCTGCGGCGTTATCGCAGCGGTCGGCACAGGCGTGCCGGAAGCCTTGGCCAAGGTCGGCGATCGGGTGATGGACCATCACTATAGCGGCTGCGGCGTCTGTAAGCATTGCGCGAGCGGTTGGTCGCAAATGTGTCTCGACGGCGCCATCGTATATGGCGGAGTAGGCGACGGTGCCCACGCCAAGTATATGAAAGCCCCGGCGCACACGATCGTCAAATTGCCGGACGCCCTCTCCTTCAAGACCGGCGCGGCCATCTCGTGCGGCACCGGAACGGCCTATGGCGCGCTGAAGCGCGTCGACCTCGCCGGTGACGAAACCATCGCGATATTCGGGCAAGGTCCGGTCGGGCTCAGCGCCACGCAATTGGCGAAAGCCATGGGCGCGCGGGTGATTGCTCTCGACATTAGCGCGGACCGCCGCGAGCTCGCCAAGCAGTTCGGCGCTGACGAAGTCATCGACCCGATGTCGAACGATGTGGTCGATGCCATCCGCGAACTCACGCATGGCGAAGGCGCTCAGAAAACTCTCGATTGCAGTTCTAATCCAGAGGCACGCCGGGCCGCCGTGCAATCGGTCAGAACATGGGGCACGGCCTGCTTTGTCGGAGAGCGCGGCGATGTCACGCTCGACGTGTCGAACGACTTGCTCCGCCGTCAAGTAACGCTCGTCGGCTCCTGGACGTTCAGCAAGAACGGGCAAGCGGATTGCGCAGAGTTCGTTGCTGACCGGAAGATCGATGTGGATTCACTGTTCACCCATGAGTTTACCCTCGATCAAGCGGAAGACGCCTATAAGCTGTTCGACACTCAGACGACCGGCAAGGGCGTCTTTTTGATGTAGTGCGTAGAGAGGGCGGGGTGGCAACAACTAACGATACGCGCAAGGACGGCCTATTGCGCCATATTTCGATTGCGAGCGCGACCGCCTTCATCGCCGCTACCGTATTATTGGCCATCATTTGGCATCACGAAGCGAGTGACCGGGCGATTAACGTGGCCGAACAACAGAGCGTTCACTTAGCTGAGCTGATGTTAAACGCGCTTCGCGCGGGCAGCGCGCCACAGCCGAATCTCGGGCTTGAATCGCCGTTTGCGAAAAACCGGTTTAACCGCGCAAGTTTTGACAAGGCAATCCGGGCACTCGCGCACGATACGTCAATTTTAAAGGTGAAGCTCTTCAGCCCCGACGGAATCGCTATGTATTCGTCTAGGGCGGAAGAAATTGGACAACGCGAATCAAGGACCGGAGAAGTCCAACGCACCTTCGAAAAAGGAGCTCCAAGCAGCCATTATTTGAAAAGAACGCAATTTCAAGGATTTGGTGACCCGCTGAAAGACGTTGATATTGTAGAGACGTGTATCCCCTATATTTCCAGTTCAGGAAAAAGCCTCGGCGTTTTTGGGGTTTAATCAAACGTAACCGACGAAATGTCGACAGTACGACAATCCATCTGGCAGGTGGTCGCCCTTTCGGGTCCCATCTTCGGGATCCTTTATATATTTCTATTCTTCGTCGTGCGCAGAGCAGAGCGCGAAATAACCCGGAACTACGAAGAAGTAGAAAGCCGGGATGCCTTTATCAGTCTCCAGAATGGGGAGATCGAGCGCGAGATGACCGGCCGCCTTCAAGCGGAAGAGGAACTTGGGACCTATACGCTCTTGCTGCAGCGCACGCTGGAGACCATCGAGCATGGCATCTGCGTCTACGACCACGATCTGAAACTGGTCGCCTGGAATCAGAAATATATCGAGATAACCGGACATGACGCGGTACGCGTCCAACGTAGCCGAAACGCGTATGACCTGATTCACGATCTGGCCGTTCAAGGACAATTCGGCGACGGTGACCCCGCCAAATTGGCGGCCGCACGCGAACAACATTATTTCAAGAGAACGGAGTATACAGTTGAGGAGCGATTGCGGTCGGACGGCAAAACGATACTGATCGAACGAACACCCATGAGAGATGGCGGATACGTCTCCTGCTTCACGGATATTTCGTCTCAAAGGGCCACGGAACGTGACCTCATGCGGGCGAAGGAAAACGCCGAATTCGCCAATCGTGCAAAATCCAAATTCCTGGCCAATGTCAGCCATGAGCTGCGCACGCCTCTCAATTCGATCATCGGGTTTTCCCAATTGTTGCAACGCGATATTCCCGAAGAAAAGCGCGCCGAATACGCGCATGACATCATGTGGTCGGGCACGCATTTGTTGGAAGTGATCAACGATATCCTGGATGTCTCGAAGATCGAGGCTGGGGAATTGACCTTGCGTCACGAACCGGTCGACCTGCGACTCCTGTTCGATGAATGTGATCGCATGTTCTCCGAAAGACTCCAGCACGGACAATTGGAACTGACCACGGAAGTGAAGACTTCCATTGAGACGATACCGGCTGACCCACTGCGCTTGAAACAGGCGCTCTTCAATCTCCTGGGAAATTCGGTCAAGTTTACAGCGGCGGGCGGCATAATCAAAATGACCGCTGGTGAAACGGCTGATGGTCGAATGGAAATCGCCATCGCCGATTCAGGTATCGGAATCGCGCGGGACGATTTGGATAAAGTGCTGCAACCGTTCGGGCAGGCGAGCAATGTTCACAATCGCGCTTATGAGGGCAGCGGCCTCGGTCTGTATCTCGTCAAATCCATTGTCGAGCTACATGGCGGCGAGCTCATTCTCGACAGCGAGCCCGGCCGGGGAACAACAGTCACCATGCGACTTCCGACCCAAGGGATAACAGATTAAGGGGCCGTCGCCGGAATAATGGCTTCGCCTTTGATCAGGCTACGATGCATTTCTCGGGGTTGAGTGTGATCGATTTTGCTGCGGGTATGCATGGTGCAACGATTATCCCACATAATCGCGTCTCTTGGCTGCCAGACCTGCGTCCAAACAAACTTCGCCTGTTTGACATGCGCCCATAATTCATCAAGCAAGGCTTCGCTCTCGTTCTGCGGCAATTCCACGATATAACTCGACGGTGAGGCATACCGCCGGCCTAGGTAAAGCGCATTCCGCCCGCTATCCGGATGACGTCGGACCATTGGATGGACAGGTCCGTCCACTTCCTCGCGCGTCGTCGGAATCTTCGCCGTCGGGCGGGCACCACCTGCGGTATTGCGGCTGTTGTCGTGACGAATGTGAAGATTGAGCAACCGTTCCTTCATGGCCATCGGCAAAGCTTCGTAAGTCTCGTACTGATTGACGAAAGACGTGTCACCGCCGCCGTTGATCGGCACCTGAATGCCATAGAGGATGCTGCCTTTCGGCGGGTTGTCGACATAGGAATTGTCGGTATGCCAGTACAACTCACTGCTGCCGGTCCCGGAGTTTTCCTTCTCGGGTTTACCGTCTCTATCGAGATTAGAAATAATTGTGATCCCCGGGAGATGCGAGACCCGGCCCGATTTCGTGTCGTATCCGGCGTTAATGTAGTACTGACGCGAACCTGCTACCTGAGAGCCGCCGAAATCGTCGGCCAGCCGAACCAAATCTTCGTCCGACAAATCCTGGTCGCGAAAACGAACCACCAGATGATCGTTCCATGCCTGCTTCACGAAGGCCCTATCGTCGTCGCTCAACGGTTTCGAGAAATCGATACCTTTAATATCCGCGCCGAGCGCCGAGCCGCTGGGAATAACTTCGCGTGTCATAATCGTTTCCTCCAAACCAAATTTACATACTTTCCAGTAATATTAGATCGGATTTAGAAATTCACAGTCATGATGCGGTCCTCGTTTTCCGCCACCTGTCGGTCTATCTCTGTTCAAGAAACATTCGCCGCCAAGGGCTCAGGAGGAAACATGACTTATCGCCACATCAAATTCGACGTCAGCGATGAAATCGCGACGATCACACTCAACCGGCCGGAAGCCCGCAACGCGCTCAGCACGGAAATGCGCGAAGATATGAGCACCGCGCTCGAGGAGATCAAGGACCGCGCCGGCGATGACGTGAAAGCGGTCATCTTGACCGGCTCCGGCGGCGCCTTTTGCGCCGGCGGCGACGTCAAAGGCATGGGCAACCGGGAGATGACGCCAATGGATCAGCGCAACCGCATGCGCTCGGGCCACAACCGCATCTACGATATTGTCCATTTAGAACTCCCGGTCATCAGCCTGGTTGATGGTGCCGCCGCTGGGGCAGGTTGCAATCTGGCGCTGCTAGGCGATTTCGTCTTGGCGACACCGCGCGCCTTCTTCACGCAGGCCTTCGCGAAAATCGGTCTGATCCCCGATTGGAGCGGCTTCTTCGTGCTGCCCCGTCTCGTCGGTATGCAGGTCGCCAAGGAGCTGGTCTTCACCGGTCGCCGGGTTCACGCCGAAGAAGCGAAGGAACTCGGCCTGGTCCATACCATTGTCGGGCAAGACACCGCGATGGAAGAAGCCCGCGCCTTTGCACGCCGGTTCTGCGATGCCTCCACCGCCGCCATCGGCATGGCAAAGACGATCCTGAATGAATCCTACAATCAGGATTTCCGGACGCTGCTGGAAATGGAAGCCATGGGCCAATCTCTGGTCCGAGAGACGGAGTTCCACCGTGAAGCCGTGCGCCGCTTCAAAGGGAAAGACACGCCGTTGTTCGATTGGGACCGGCAGAAATAGAAATCGGGAGATCGTCATGCAGCGCCGAAACGTCGACCTTTCGGACAATACCGCCTTCGGGGCAGGGTTTCCGCACGACACGTTCAATTGGCTCCGCGAGCATGACCCTATCCACTGGCACGATGCGACGCCCAAAAGTCCGGATGGCGAAGGCTTTTGGGTCGTCAGCCGTTATGACGACATCATGGAAGTCTTTCGGACACCGGAGTTGTTTTCTTCCAATACAGGAGGAGAGCGCACTGGTGGCGGTACAACGCTGAAAGACGAGCGCGCTGCCGGCAAAGTTCTGAACTATACCGACGCCCCCCAACACCGAACGTTGCGCCAATTGGTCAATAAAGGCTTCACCACTCGGGCGTTGGGAGTGTTGGAAGAGAACCTCGAGGATCGCGCCAACGCTTTGATTGACGCATTTCCGGAGGGTGAGAATTTTGATTTTGTCCAAGCCTTCGCCCGCGAATTACCGCTCCAGGCGATCTGCATGATACTTGGCGTACCGCAAGACGACCGCACCGAACTCTGCGACTTGATCGAACAAGGCCTGGCCACGGACTCGCCCAATGTCGTTGCCATCGAGTACATCAAAAAAATTCAAGTCTATGCGCGCGGTATCGTTGCGGAGAAACGCCGTAACCCGGCGAATGATATTCTCTCGACCATCGTGCACGCGACCTTGGCCGATGAAGGCGGCCGGAAACTGACAGACGAGGAACTCGTCAATTTCTTTATTCTGCTGTTTCCCGCCGGAGCGGAGACAACGCGTAATTCCTTCGGGGCCGGCCTGCGCACCTTGATCGAGCATCCGGACCAATTGGCGCGACTGCGCCGGGAGCCAGAACTGATGCGCTCGGCCATCGAGGAAATTGTGCGTTGGACAACACCGTCGATCTACAAACGCCGCACAGTGACGCGCGACGCAGAGTTCCACGGACGGGATCTTAAATGTGGCGACAAACTAACGGTATGGGAAATGTCCGCGAACCGTGACGAGCGCGTCTTCGACGATCCGTTCACGTTCGATATCACGCGCAGTCCGAACCGTCATATCGGCTTCGGATTCGGCCCGCATATTTGCCTCGGCGCGGCTCTCGCGCGATTGGAACTCAAAATTGGGCTTAACATTCTGCTCGACCGCATCGCCGAATTCGAGATCGAGGGTCCGCCCGCATGGGTGCCGAACAATCGCCTGCTCGGCCTCAAACGATTACTTCTACGCATCACATTTAAAGGATAAGATTGATGAGCGATTCGAATGAGCGCCGGGAAAAGGGAAAAGCGTTCGCGCGCCGTATTTTGAAAGACGGACCGCCGCCGTTTCCCGTGCCGAAGAAATTTCAGCGGTATACTTTAGAGAACGTCTTCGGCGATTTGTGGCAAGACGAGGATTTGGAATTGTGGGAGCGTTCGCTCGTTACCTGCACGATCCTGGTTGCGTTGAATCGTGAAGGCGAGCAAAAAATTCATTTGAAAGCCGCCAAGGAACTCGGCGTTCCGCGCCACAAACTGGAAGCGATGATCATTCACGCAGCGCATTATGCTGGTTGGCCAGTCGCGGCATCCGCCTTCCGGACTTTGGCGGAAGTTTGGCCGGAAGAAGAGGAAGCGTAGTCCCCTCTCTCCTCGCGGAAGAAGGATAGAGTGAGGGGAAAGACGCCGCTTTATGAAGATTACGTTCAGGGAGTTTCGAGCATGACGTCTGAAACATTCGACTACATCATTGTCGGTGCTGGATCAGCCGGGTCCGTCTTGGCGAATCGGTTGAGCGCCAGCGGCGATCATTCCGTCCTCGTTCTGGAAGCCGGACAGGAGAGCCATCCGTGGTCGCGGATTCCGGTTGGCTTTGCGAAATTGATCGAGAATCCAGCCGCTAATTGGCTGTACGAATCCGAGCCCGAGGAAGCGTCGGGCGGACGTCGTATCCCTGTGCCGCGCGGCAAACTGCTCGGCGGCTCCAGTTCCATCAACGGCATGGTCTTCGTGCGCGGTCAGGCACAGGATTACGACCAATGGGCGCAACTCGGCAATCGCGGATGGAGCTACCTCGACGTGCTGCCGATCTTCAAGGAAATGGAAAGCTACCGGGGCGACGGCGATGACGAGTATCGCGGTCGCGACGGTCTGCTGAAAGTGAACGAAAATATCGAGAGCGGTGAGATATACGACAAGCTGATCGCGGCGGCGGCGGAAGTCGGTATCGACTATACCAAGGATTATAACGGTGCCAGCCAGGAAGGCATCGGCATGACCCAAGCAACGATCCGAAATGGTCGTCGCATGAGCACCGCTTATTGCTATTTGGATCCGGCACGGAGCCGAAGCAATCTGAAAATTCAAGCGAACGCATTGACCGAACGCCTGACCTTCGAGGGCAAGCGCTGCACCGGCGTACGCTACCGACAGGGTGGTCAGACGCACGAAGCCACCGCGCGGCGAGAAGTCATCGTCAGCGCCGGGTCGATTAATTCACCGCAACTGTTGGAGCTGTCCGGTATCGGCCAAGCGGAGCAACTACAGGCGCTCGGTATCGATGTCCTGCATGAGCTGAAAGGTGTGGGTGAAAATCTGCGGGATCATTATTCGCCGCGCATGAAATGGAGTGTGCCGCGAGAGCTTGGCCTCACATACAACGACAAGGGGCGGGGCCTCGGTCTCTTCTGGCAGGCGCTGAAATACGCTTTCACCGACAAAGGGTTGCTCGGGCTTCCGGCGGCACCTATCCGCGCCTATGTCCGGACCCGTGAAGGCTTGGAAGCACCGGACGCAGCCATCTCGTGGATTCCATTCCTCGCCAACGAGAATTTTCAATTACACGAACAGTCGGGCATTACAGCGATTACTCATGTCCTCCGCTCGGACAGCACTGGCAATATTCACGTCACGTCAAACGACCCAGGCACACCACCAGCCATCCGGTTCAATTTCCTTTCGGCACAGACCGATCGCGAAATTCTGCTGGAATCCATGCGCATCACACGACGCATCATGAATGCAGGTCCGATGCGGGACGTCTCTAAAGATGAAATGGCGCCTGGCGTCGACAGCCAGTCCGACGACGATCTTTTGGAGTGGGTGAAACACAATGCGGAGACGACCTATCACCCAGTCGGAACCTGCAAGATGGGCAGCGACCCGATGGCCGTTGTCGATGATCAACTTCGCGTCCACGGCATCGAAGGTCTGCGTGTTGCCGATGCCTCGATCATGCCGACCCTGACGTCGGGGAATACCAACGCGCCGTCGATTATGATCGGCGAGAAGGCCGCGCGAATGGTATTGTCGGCGGCGTAGATCGGGGGATTATTTCGAAACCTTATGGTAAGCTTGTCGAACCATGAGCACGAGAGAATGCGGACAATAACAGTGACGTGGATGAGCATAGGATGAGAAACGAGAACTTCGATTATATCGTCGTCGGTGCAGGATCGGCTGGATCCGTGTTGGCGAACCGCTTGAGCGCCGACAGCAAGCACAAGGTCCTGGTTCTAGAAGCCGGGCGGGAGAGCCATCCGTGGTCGCGCATTCCTGTTGGTTTCGCCAAGCTGATCGATAATCCGGCGGCCAACTGGCTCTATGAGTCGGAGCCGGACGAAGGGGCGGCGGACCGGAAAATTCCGGTGCCACGCGGCAAGCTTCTCGGTGGATCCAGCTCCATCAACGGCATGGTTTTCGTGCGCGGCCAAGCGCAGGACTACGACATGTGGGCGCAGATGGGCAATCGCGGCTGGAGCTATCAGGACGTACTGCCGGTCTTCCGAGAGATGGAGAGCTACAACGGCAGCGGTGATCCTGAGTTCCGGGGTTCGGGTGGCCCCCTGAAAATCAGCGACAACGTTGAGGAAGGCCCCCTCTACGACAAGATCATCGCGGCAGCCGGTCATCACGGCATCAAGTATACGAAGGATTACAACGGTGCCCGCCAAGACGGGATCGGCATGACGCAAACGACGATCCGCAGCGGGCGGCGAATGAGCACGGCCTATTGCTATCTCGATCCGGCTAGAGGCCGATCCAATCTCACCATTCACGCTAATGCCCTCACTGAGGCCTTAATCCTGGACGGCAAGAAATGCACTGGCGTGCGCTACATCAAGGACGGTCAAACCCGGACCGCGACAGCCAATCGCGAGGTCATCGTCTCCGGTGGCACGATTAATTCACCGCAATTGCTGGAGCTCTCCGGTATCGGTCAGCCGGATGTGCTGAAGGCGCAAGGCATAGAAGTGCGACACGAGTTGAAAGGTGTTGGCGAGAACCTTCGCGATCATTTCGCACCCCGTTTCCGGTGGTCAGTGCCGAAAGAGTTGGGTCTGACATATAACGTCCACGGACGTGGTGTTCGTCTCATCTGGCAGGCGATGCGCTATGCGTTTACGGACAAGGGACTGCTTGGTATGTCATCGGGCCCGCTGCGCGCCTTCGTCCGCACCCGCGAAGGACTCGACGCGCCGAACGCAATGATCGGTTGGGTACCTTTCTTGATGGGTCCAAATTTCACCCTCGACCGGAACTCCGGCGTCAGCGCCTTTACCCATATCCTGCGCTCGGAAAGTACTGGCAGCATCCACATCGCGTCGGCAAACGAGCAACAACCGCCGGCGATCAAGTTCAATTTCCTGTCGGCCCAACTCGACCGCGACGTGACTTTGGAAGCGACCCGCCTCACGCGGGAGATCATGCGGGCACCATCGCTCGAAGGGATCGTCCGGGACGAACTGGCGCCCGGCGTCGGTATTTCCTCCGACAGCGAAGTGCTGGACTGGGTCAAGGCGACGGCGGAGACGACCTATCACCCAGTCGGCACCTGTAAGATGGGTAATGACCCGATGGCTGTCGTCGACGATCAATTGCGCGTCCATGGAATCGAAGGGTTGCGGGTCGCAGACGCGTCGATCATGCCAACCCTGACATCCGGCAACACCAACGCACCCTCGATCATGATCGGCGAGAAAGCCTCGAAGATGGTGTTGGCGGCAGTGGCGTAGGAGCAGAAGTGCCGCCATTCCGGGACCCGTCCTGCGGGAACCCGGAATGGCACTGTTCTTCGATATCCAAATCCCCGGCCGTTTCCCTCGCTCCAATCCAGCTTACTCTTAGTCCAAGATTCAGCGATCGAGGGAATGCGTTATGGACAGTCAAACTTATGATTTCATTGTCGTCGGTGCGGGATCGGCGGGGGCAGCCGCCGCATATCGGTTGGCGGAGAACGGCAAATACACGGTTCTTCTTCTCGAAGCCGGACGTGACAGCCATCCTTGGTCCCGCATCCCGGTCGGGTTCGCAAAACTGATCAATAATCCAGCGGCCAATTGGCTCTACTCGTCGGAGCCGGAAGAGAGTACCGGCGGACGGCGCATTTCAGTGCCGCGTGGTAAGCTGCTCGGCGGTTCCAGCTCGATCAACGGCATGGTCTTCACCCGCGGCCAGAGCCAGGACTTCGACATTTGGGCGCAACTCGGCAATCGCGGATGGAGTTACAGCGACGTGCTGCCGATCTTCCGCGACATGGAGGATTACGAAGGCGAGGCGGACGAGAATTTCCGTGGCCGAGGCGGTGTATTGAAAGTCAACGATAGTATCGAAAAAGGACCGCTTTACGACGCGATCATGGATGGCGCCGAGCAAGTCGGCATCATGCGCACACCCGATTACAACGGCGAATTCCAGGACGGCATCGCCATGTCGCAAACCACAATTCGCCACGGCCGGCGCATGAGCACCGCCTATTGCTATCTCTATCCCGCAAAGGACTGGCCAAACCTCACGGTACAGACACACGCACTATCGGAAAAACTGCTGTTCGAGGGCAAGAAATGCGTCGGTGTACGATACACGGTCAAAGGAGAAGTGCGCGAAGCAAAGGCTGGACGGGAAATCCTCATCAGCGCAGGGACAATTAATTCCCCTCAACTCTTGGAACTCTCAGGCATCGGCCAGGCGGAACGCCTGCAAGAACTCGGGATCGACGTCCTGCACGAACTCAAGGGTGTCGGCGAGAACCTTCGTGATCACTATGCGCCCCGCATGAAATGGACAATTCCAAAATCGTTGGCGCTCACGTACAACGTTAAGGGCCGGGGGCCGCGCGTCGTTTGGGAAGCGCTCAAATATCTCTTCACCGACAAAGGATTGCTCGGTATTACGGCCGCCCCGTTGCGTGCCTATATCCGGACACGCGAAGGTCTGGAAGCGCCGAATGCGGTCATCGGGTGGGTGCCTTTCTTAGTCGGTGACAATTTCACCTTAGCTAAGGAATCCGGAGTCACCGCTTTTATGCATATCCTGCGTTCAGAGAGCCAAGGTAGCATTCATGTCTCCTCGGCCGATGCCAAACAGCCGCCGGCGATTCGCTTCAATTTTCTCTCGGCGCAGCTCGATCGTGACGTCACGTTGGAATCGATGCGTATCGCCCGCAGCATCATGACCGCACCGGCGCTCGACGACATCGTAACCGGGGAGATCACGCCCGGCGCCGATATGGACGCGGATGATGAATTGCTGCAATGGGTAAAAGAAAATGCGGAAACGACCTATCACCCTGTTGGTACCTGCAAAATGGGCAGCGATCCGATGGCGGTGGTCGACGACCAATTGCGCGTCCATGGGGTCAAAGGATTACGCGTCGCCGACGCATCGATCATGCCGACCCTGACATCCGGCAATACCAACGCCCCCTCGATCATGATCGGCGAGAAAGCGTCGCGCATGATGCTTGCCACCGCGCAAAATTAGGTTCGGCCATAACTTCATCCGCCGAAATTCGCGCCCAACTTTCCCATCCCGTGATCGATGCGGATGGTCATTGGCTGGAGCCGGTGCCGGTCTTTCTGGATTTTCTCGAAACGGAAGGCGGGTCGGCGATGGTCGACCGGTTTCGCGAGAATAAAAAGCGTGAGGACGTATGGTACGGATTGAGTGCAGAGGAACGCCTCGCCCGGCGACTTCGGCGGCCGACATGGTGGGGTGAGCCCGCCAATACACGCGACCGCGCCTCGGCCATGATCCCGGGATTGATGTATGAGCGACTAGACGAATTCGGTGTGGATTTCGCCGTCGTCTATACCACGCTCGGACTGGTACAGGGCTCGATCCCGGACGACGAATTGAGACCGATCATCTGCCGCGCCCTGAACAAGATGAACGCTGAATTGTTCGCGCCCTATCGGGACCGGCTGACACCGGTTGCGACAATCCCTATGCACACACCAGGCGAAGCCATCGCAGAGCTCCGCCACGCGGTCGGCGAGCTCGGCATGAAAGCAATCATGATCGCAAACCATGTCCGGCGTCCGCTCGACAGCGGCGGGAGCCAGAATACCGGTGGCTACTATCCCTCCGGCGGCTATTATATCGACAGTCTTGCGATGGAGAGCCCCCATGACTACGACCCGTTCTGGCAGGCCTGTATCGATCATAAGGTCGCGGTCACCGCGCATTCCAGCAGCATGGGCTGGGAAGGCCGTGCATCGGTCAACAACTTCACCTTCAACCACATCGGACATTTCGCGGGCGCCAGTCATGTGTTCGCGAAAGCGCTGATCTTCGGCGGGGTTCTGAAGCGGTTCCCTCAGTTGAGATTCGGGATGCTGGAAGGTGGTGTCGCCTGGGGATGCAACCTTCTGGCCGATATGATCGGCCATTGGGAGAAACGCCACGAGGCATCAATGCTCGAACATCTAAGCCCAACAAATATGGATATGGAAGAGCTCGCCCAATTGCTGGCCCAGTACGGCGGTGCCGCCTATGCCGGGAAAATCAACGAGATCGTCGCCGGGCCCAGCACCTTGAAACCGTTTTACTCACCGATGGAATTGACCGAGCGCGAGCATCACGCGGGACCGCCAATCGACGATTACGAAGCCGCCGGAATTTCATCGTCAGCGGATCTAGCACATTTGTTCCAAGAGCGTTTTTTCTTCGGTTGCGAAGCCGACGATCCGACATCTGCCTGGGCCTATAGTGGCAAAACCAAACTCAACCCGATGTTCAGCTCCGACGTCGGGCATTTCGACGTCATCGATATGAGCGGCGTGCTAGAGGAAGCGTTCGAGCTGGTCGAAGACGGTGACCTCAACGAGGCGCAGTTCGAATCCTTTACTTTCGGCAACGCGGCCCGGCTGCACACGTCGCTGAACCCTAATTTCTTCAAGGACACCGTGGTTGAGAAATCCGTGTCGGCGACGCTATAGAAAAGGACCCGCGGCGATGTCATTCGCCGCGGGCCTCTTTCTTTTCGGTCACGTCACCTGCTAGGCGCGCAATTCGCCAGTCAAGGCCGTCCCGTCCGGGGCGAGTTTCCCTTCCGGATCCGGCGCTACCGACGAATCTTCCCTCAGCGACTTACAGAGCCCATAAGTCATCATCAACATGATGACGCTGACCGGCAGGGCCGCTGCGATGTAGGCCGTTTGCAAGGCTTTCAAGCCGCCCGCCAACAACAGCACCGCGGCAACCAGGCCCTCGCCCATACCCCAGATAATGCGGAATTTCTGTGGCAGGTTATCGTCACCCATGCTGAGCATCGTAGTGATCATGAGCGTGCCCTAATCCGACGATGTGATGAACCATGTTGCCAGCAAGAGCGTGGCCAAAGCCGACATCGCCCAGCTGAGCCAATGGATATCCGTCAATCGCTCGATGGTACCGAACAACGCCGACGGCAGGTTCCAATTGCGGACCATATCCAACAGACCGGCGGTACCGCCACCGGACGCCGCCGCCTAAATTTCCATATGCAGAGCATTGCCGCCGAAAATACAGAGCCAGAAGAAGGCGATTGTCGTCGGGACAAACATGACGCCGACCATGAATTCGCGGATCGTGCGGCCACGCGAAATGCGGGCGATGAACATGCCGACAAAGGGTGCCCATGAAATCCACCATCCCCAGTAGAAGATGGTCCAGCCGCCTTGCCAGGCTTTGTCGCCCGCTTCGCCCGCGACCCAGAAGCCCATCGGCACGGCGTTCCAGAGGTAGTCGCCGATTGTCGTCACGAAGAAACCCATCAGCCATTCGGTCGGCCCCGCGAAGAGGAAGAACGCGACCAGCACGATGCTGAGATAGATATTCCATTCCGATATGATCCGGATACCGTTGCCGACACCGGAGACTGCTGACATCGTCGCCACGACGGAGATGATCGCGATCAAGATGATCTGCGTCATTGTCCCGGGGTCGATTCCGAACAGCACGTTCAATCCAGCCGCCATCTGACTGACGCCAAGGCCGAGAGAAGTGGCGACACCGAAGACCGGACCGAAGACAGCCAACAAATCGACAGCATGGCCGATCGGTCCGTAAATTCGATCGCCGAAAATCGGATAGAGCGACGAGCGGAGCGTCAGCGGCAGTTTCTTATGGAAAGCAAAATAGGCGAGAGATAAGCCGACCATGACGTAGACGGCCCAGGCATGGAATCCCCAATGGAAATAGGTGACCCGCATCGCATGGATCGCACGTTGGTCGTTCAGCGCCGTCGCGCCCGCCTGATCCGCAAAGGGGTTGTTGGGATATTTTCACGCCTCGGTGTTGTCGAAATAGAACAACGGCTTGGCGATGGAGAAGAACAACAGACCGATCCCGACACCGGCCGAGAATAACATCGCGAACCACGAGAAGTTCGAAAACTCCGGCCGCGAATCGTCATTACCGAGACCAATGTTGCCGTACCGGCTACACATCAAGTAGATGCAGACCGCAAGCATGAGGCAAAAGGCGCTGATATAGTACCAGCTGAGCGTGGCCTCAATCCAACCGCGGACGGCGGAACAGATGCCGTTCGCGAAATCCACATTCAGCGCAGTGAAGACCACGAAGGCCACAGCCATGCCTTTAGCGGCCAATCCCATGCCGCTGTGCAATCCCGTAAAAAACCCTGATTTCGCGACCATATCGGGCGCGTTTCCGCTTTCGTCGGCCATTGCCGATCTCTCTTTGTTGTTCTCAACACGGGATCGGCAAATCCATAAATCGACAAGGCCTAAACCGGGCAACCGTTAACCGAACCAACCCCCATACCAAAAGCAGTATAGAGGGAAGCGACGGAAATGGCGTATTTGGCTAAGTTACGCGTTGCCACATAAGCAAGCTGTAGGACCGAATGAGGGCGTTTCTATTTTTCAACCCGAACCGACAAAGTCCATTCGATATCCCCGGCTTCCTGGAGTTTCTTGAAGCCGGCCGGTGTCCGGCGCAGCTTCTTGCGTGCGTGCTCCATCAACCCGTCGCGCAGGTCGGCCGGTAGTTTGTCGAACTCAAGGTCGAGATCGACCGGGCCTTTGGTCTTGGCTTTCGATTTTGGCGCGGATTTCTTCTTGGATTTTTTGCCCCAAATTTCGTCCCAGCCGGAGCGGTACTCCGGCGTGCGCACGCTGGAAAAATAGCCGTAATGCACCTCTTTCGAACCGCCGATGGAGTCCCGCGAGGACTTGCCGCCGCCGCTCGAAGCGGTCGACGAATCGCTTTTACTCTCCGTGGTCGAGGTACTCTTAGGGCTTTCCTTCTTCGCGGCCTTTCCGTCACCGGAACTGCTGGATTGTGTCGTGCTCATATCTTGTCCTCGAATCCGACGATTTTGGTGAATTATAATTGTCTGCGCTTTTACCGAAATTCTTAGACGTAATCAATATTCGGGATTGGGGTGTAGCCCAGTCTTCGTCTATACCTCGCCCATGCGAAATTTCGACACTGTCATCATCGGTGCGGGTGCCGCCGGGCTCATGTGCGCGTCCGAGGCCTATCAACGGGGTCGGCGGGTGCTCCTGCTCGAAAAATCTCCAGATGTCGGCCAGAAAATCCGCATCTCCGGGGGTGGACGCGCCAATTTCACCAATCTCCACGCTTCGCCCGCGAACTTCCTTTCGGAGAATCCACGCTTCTGCGTCTCGGCTCTCGCCCGCTATACTCAGCACGACTTCATCGCCTTGGTCGAGCGCCACGGTATCGCCTATCAAGAACGCGATCACGGCCAGCTTTTCTGTGACGGCTCCGCCCAACAAATTATCGACATGCTGTTGGCGGAAGCACGCGGCGTCGACATCCAAACGGCGACGACAGTGACGCGGGTCGAAAAAGAAGACGACACATTCACCATCACCACGGATCGCGATACCTACACCGCGACATCGCTCGTCATCGCGACCGGCGGCCCCTCAATCCCGAAGATGGGCGCCAGCCGTTTTGCCTATGGGATCGCCAACCAATTCGGACTGAAAGTGGTGGAACCGCGCCCCGGTCTGGTACCCTTGACCTTCGAACGAGACCTCCTCGCCCGCCTGTCCGGATTGTCGGGCGTCTCCCTCGACGCGGCCGTTACTCATAAGAAAACACGGTTCGAAGAAGCGCTCCTGTTCACACACCGGGGATTGAGTGGCCCGGTCATCCTACAGATATCCTCATATTGGCGCGACGGCGACGCCATAACCGTCGACTTGTTGCCCGGACAGAACGCGTTCGAAATCTTAAAAGAACTAAAGGCCACGCAGCCACGCCGGGAAATTCAAACCGCGCTTGCTCAGCATTTGCCGAAACGACTGGCGGCCACCTTAGCCGAATGGACTGATTGCAACGGCCGCTTGGCCGAGATCGCCGATCGGAAACTGCGCACACTCGGCGACCAGATTAATCGGTGGCAGGTCATGCCCGCGGGCTCGGAGGGTGAGCGGACAGCGGAAGTCACACTCGGCGGCGTCGACACGCGGGAATTGTCTTCGAAGACATTAGAGGCCCGCAACATCCCCGGCCTCTATTTCATCGGCGAGGCGGTCGACGTCACCGGGCATCTTGGCGGCTTTAACTTCCAATGGGCCTGGGCGTCGGGCCACGCCTGCGGGCAAGCGGTGTAATTCGGACCTAACGAAAGGCCGGGATAACATCCTTGGCCAACATCTCCAGATTCCGATCGATATATTCCGGCGGACAAGCAGAGGAGACAAACACCATGCTAGCGCCCGCATCAACGTATTCCCGGAGCCGCATCTGGCAGCTATCCGGACTGCCCGCCAAGGCGTATTTGTGCACCAATTGGCTGAAGTCCTGCGCATATTGAACACTGAGCTTTTCGGCGGCGTATTTGATGCCGGTGTCTTTGTCTTCGTTCACCGCGCTGAAGATATACATGCCGAAGGTGAAGTCGGACATATCGCGGCCTTCTTCCTCACCGTACTCCTTAATTTTCGCGATGCTGTCGGCCAAATGCTCCGGCGTGTACATGTAGGGAATCCAACCGTCGGCGTATTTCGCGGCCCGCCGCATGGCGGCTTCCGATCGGCCCGATACGTATATTGGCGGGCGCGGTTTCTGGATCGGCAACGGCTTCAGGCTGAAATTGTTCAGCGTCGTATAGCGGCCTTCATAAGTGACGTCGGTCTCGCTCCACACTCGGGTTAGCACTTCCAACGCGTCGTCGGTGCGCGAGCCCCGTTGTTTCACCGGCACGCTGCAGGCCTCAAACTCGCTCGGGAATTCACCGCCAACTCCGACACCCATGGTATAGCGCCCGCCAGACGCCACATCCAAGGCTGCACCGAGCTTCGCCAACAGCGCCGGCGGATAAAGCGGTACCAATGTGATGGCACTCATCAGGCGAATATTCTTCGTAACACCCGCCGCGACCGACAGTGAAATGAACCCATTCGCCGATTCGCCGTGAAAACTCACATGCTCGCCACAGCCGATGATATCGAAGCCCAACGCCTCTATCTGCTGCGCCAGTTCCGCCACGTTATAGGGCGAACGCAAAGTGGTTCCGAATTCGATTTTCTTGCCCATTGTACCCGTGCTCCGTCAAATTTCCCTGAATGTGAGGATAGAGCGGAGGCGAGAGAGACCAAGACAGGTGGGTTGTTGCCAAAAATCGCGGAACAAGCCCATGCACAGTATTACAATACCGCTGATTCGACCGCCCGCCGCGATTCAGGCAGCCGAGATCGTTGTTTCACATGTCAAAGAACGTGCGAATACATATCAAAATTTAGACAATTTGTCACCATTGCTTGAGCGCCACTCACGCCAACTTCGTCATTCCGGGGCGCGTCGCGAACCCGAAAGTAGGGCCTGAGATATACCAAGCAATACAACGATGAAAATCAGGCTCAGGCCATAATTCCGGATCGGCCCTTCGGTCCGTCCGGAATGACACTCTATTCCGAACTAAAGCAGCGCCCGCACCGCCGCGAGGTTTTCTTCGCTGGCGTCGTTCACAACCAGGACACAGTGATCGAATCCCGCTTCAGCGACCTGAGCCAAGCGCGCTTTTGCCTCATCAGGCGTACATTCCAGGGTAAAGCCTTGCTGACCCTCGAGACTGGTGGTCGGTTTCGTCAGGTCGACCTTAATATTGGCCGCCACGGCGATTCCGCCGCCCTCGCCCCGGAAACGGTCGAGCCCTTCCTTCATGGTCGCGAGATCAGTGTAGTGACCCGACGCGATCCAGCCGTCGAATTCCTTTGCCGCGCGGGGAATCCAAATACTGCCGGCCCAACTGCCGATGAGAATTTTCGGCCCACTTTGGACTTCAGGCCAAGGCTGTATATTGGTGCCATCCACGGTTTCTCCGGCCCAAAGGCGGCGCATTAACGGTAACGCGGCGCGCAGTTTCTTGAACCGGGTCTCGTAATCCTCTCCGACGGCGGAGAAATCATCCTGCGTGGAACCCGCGCCGACACCCCACAGCAATCGGTCACCCGCCAACATCTTCACCGTCATCATACGGTGCGCCAATTCCACCGGATTGCGCAGCGGCACCTGATAGATGCAGGTGCCGAGATGGATTTTCTCCGTCACCGCCGCTGCAACCGACGCCGAGATCAAAGGATCGGGCAAAGCCCGGGCGCGCCCGATGGTGTCGAAAAACCACAGCCCATCGAATCCGAGACGTTCGACGCGGCGTGCGCCGTCGACCAAACGATCGCGGCTCGCCCCACCGTCGTCGGTTAGCGTAATGCAAACACCGAGTTTCATAAGCTTGTTCCTATTAGTGGACGTCGTCGGCGTCGCCGAATGCTTGTTTTAAGGCCTCAAAGTTAAAGCCGGGTTTTTGCGCGGCACCGATGGTCACCGCTTCGCGGCGCGCGATCAAGGCCGCCGCACCCGGGATCTTTTTTGCCACTGCGATGGGGATCATCACCGCGCCGTGCATGTCCGCATGGATTAGATCGCCCGGCGCCACGTCCATACCGTGGACCGAGACTTCGGTATCGAAATCGACCAGATGCACCCACGCGTGAGACGGGCCGAAGGAGCCGGCGATCATTTGGAAACCTTCGGCGCAATCCGGGATATCCCGCACGCTGCCGCTGGTCACCACACCGAGACTGCCGAGCCCCTTGTGGATATTCGACTGCACTTCACCCCAGAACGCGCCGAAACCGGTAGGCTCATCTAGGTCTTGGATCACCGTGATCGAAGGCTTCGGGCCCTCATCGATATAACGGTAATAGTCGAGCCGCTGTTGCTTCATCACCGCACCGTCGCGCTGTGGCGGGGTTTTGGCCCGAATGCGGGCCGTCCGCGCATATCCCACGATGGGGGCGAGGGCAGGGCGGGCGCAAACCATCGGCTTTGTCGTATAGCCGAAACCGCGACGCTCAGGCGCCACGAGTTCCAACGCGTTGCACACGGTTGGCGTGTCCAATGCCGCCAACGCCGCTAGGTCTTCCTCAGTCAGTTTCGTCATCTTGGTAACGATCTCCCTGTGACTCGGGGGTACGCCCGCCCATTGCCCAAAAACCAGCTAATCGGGATTCGCAGAGCATTGCAAGCGCTTGCCGAAAAGGCGCAAATCCCTATACTCCGCGCGCATTTCATGGACCTTAGACTCGCGCGGAGAGACACCATGGCCGACGAATCGGCGAACGTGAATAAAGTAGTACTGGCCTATTCCGGGGGCCTCGACACCTCGGTGATCCTGCGCTGGTTGCAAGATACCTATGACTGCGAGGTGGTGACCTTCACCGCCGACCTCGGACAGGGCGAGGAGCTGGAACCCGCGCGCCAAAAAGCCGAGATGATGGGCGTGAAGGAAGTCTATGTCGAGGATTTGCGCGAGGAATTCGTGCGCGATTACGTCTTCCCGATGTTCCGCGCCAATGCGGTCTATGAAGGAGTCTATCTACTGGGCACCTCCATCGCACGCCCGCTGATCGCCAAACGCCAGATCGAGATCGCCGCCGAGACAGGCGCCGACGCGGTCTCTCACGGCGCCACCGGCAAGGGCAACGATCAGGTTCGCTTCGAGCTCGGTTATTACGGCCTGAATCCCGACATCAAGGTCATCGCACCGTGGCGGGAATGGGACCTCGCCAGCCGCACACGCCTGATCGAATACGCCGAAGCGCACCAAATTCCCGTACCGAAAGACAAGCGCGGCGAAGCGCCGTTCTCGGTCGACGCCAACCTGTTGCACATCTCGGCGGAAGGCAAAGTGTTGGAAGATCCGGCGGAAGAAGCACCGGAATACGTCTATTCCCGCTCCGTCTCGCCAGAGGAGGCGCCCGATACCCCAACCTATGTTGAAGTCGGTTTCGAGAAGGGCGACGCGGTCTCCATCGACGGCGTGGCGATGTCTCCCGCGACCCTGCTCACCAAATTGAACGAGCTCGGCGGGGCGAACGGCATTGGCAGGCTCGACCTGGTGGAGAACCGCTTTGTCGGCATGAAGTCGCGCGGCGTCTACGAGACACCCGGCGGTACCGTCCTGCTGGCGGCGCACCGGGCCATCGAATCGATCACTCTAGATCGGGGTGCGGCCCATCTGAAAGACGAACTGATGCCGCGCTACGCGGAGCTGATCTATAACGGATTCTGGTTCTCGCCCGAGCGCTACATGCTGCAGGCCCTGATCGATCAAAGTCAGGAACACGTGAACGGCACCGCCCGCCTGAAGCTCTACAAAGGCGGCATCCACACGGTCGGCCGCAGCAGCCGCGAGAGCCTCTACAGCCTGGAACACGTCACCTTCGAGGAAGACGAGGTCTACGACCAGCGCGACGCGGAAGGGTTTATTAAGCTGAATGCGTTGCGGTTACGATTGGCGCAAAAGCGGGGACAGTGACCCCCCAGCTGTTGCGAATGGAACAGCCTCACTACCAAATTTTACAGTATTTTAAGTCCATATTTCCAAAATCGCGTGCGATATCGATTAAGGCGACGAGTGTAAAAATAGAGACACAAACCATAACGAAACGTGGAACAAAAATTCTCACCTTCCAGTAAGATTCATCAAAGTTTTTACTTTCTTCTGTATTAGCTATCAATTGCGCGATCGGCTGTCCCTTTAGTTCTTCCGCAAGTTGCTCGCAAACTTTAGCAATGTT
>JBMYRC010000019.1:0-43094 GCA_049601975.1 Alphaproteobacteria bacterium
TCATAATGTACACCTCGGGCACCACGGGCTTTCCGAAGGGGGTCATGCATTGCCATAACCTCCAACGGAACGTCATCGACATTGCCAACCGGCTTGGGTACCGCCCGAGTGATGTCATCCTTATGAATTGGCCGCTCTTTCATGTCCTCGGCCTTTACCTTGGCCCTTTGTTCACGGTCTGCGTGGGGACGCGAATGGTGCTCACAACTGCTTTCGATCCGGCGGAATCGCTCGGGCTGATTGAGCGCGAACGGGTTACTCGCCTTTGGGGTTTTGAGAGTCAGCTCGATGCATTGAACACACATCCGGAGCTCGACACATTCGACCTCGCTAGCCTGCGCACAGGATTGGGGGTCGTCGGCATGCCAAGCAGTGTGCCAGCCGCCCGACGGGCCTACGATCTGCTGTGCCCGATTGTTTACGGCTATGGCATGACGGAAACCGGCGCTGGTATCGCCATCGGCTACCCGGAATCACCAAAAGAAGATGCGTGGCTGACGTCGGGATACGCTTTGCCCGGCATAGAGTTCAAAGTAATCGATCCCGCGACCGGATCGCCTGTCGCTCATGGCGAGCAGGGCGAACTCTGCGTGCGTGGCTATTCGCTAATGCAGGGCTACTACAAAAAGCCCGAAGAGACGGCAAAGACGATCGACCAAGCCGGTTGGCTGCATACCGGAGATCTCACGACCCAACGGGAAGACGGCTCTATCCGGTTTCTCGGGCGCATCAAAGACCTGCTGAAAGTCGGCGGCGAAAATGTGGATCCCGCCGAAGTTAAGCTGTTTCTGTCTGCCCATCCCGCAGTGGGTGAAATCCAAATCGTCGGCGTCCTCGACAAGCGATTGAGCGAAGTCGCGTGCGCCTGCGTGATACCCAAGCCCGGCCATGCCGTCGAGCAGGACGATCTCGCCGCGTTCTGCGAAGGGAAGCTTGCTCGGTTCAAGATTCCACAGCACATGGTGACAATGGATGAGTTCCCGATGACCGCGAGCGGTAAACCGCAGAAAGTCAAACTGCAGTCGTTGGCCATAGAAAGGCTGAAACTCGACAGCGTTTAGCGGGGACCAAAACGAAAACGCAATCTATCGCGTCGCGACCACGACGCCAGAGCTGATGAAGATCGACCCTGTGACTTTCCGGACGCATCTGGCTGCTCTTGCAGAGAAGAGTAGATGACGCGTTCGGTCGGCCAAGAGCACGCAGCAACCGTAAATGATAAAGGAAACGCCCGCGACAATACCCGCCAACACCAAATAATCGACGGCCGCAACGACTGTCATATCGATCAATGTCGGCATGAGTGAGCCAAAGAACAAGATTGCCTTTGGCTTGCCAAGCGTCGCTAGTAGGCCAAGGCCGACATCTTGCCAGAAATGGCCGTGTCGATCCGTTTTGACTGCCTCCGCGCTATCCGTTGCAACGATCAGCCGGTAATTTCGCCAGATGAGATAGGCGGCACTAGCATGCTTCACGGTCTGAAACGCCGGCCCCATTGTGGCGGCAATTGCCAATAAACCGATGAACGCGATCCCCAGAAAAAGAATGTCGGCCAAACCAAACCGTTTGTGACGGCGAAGCCAGCTTTTCGCCCGGAGCCGAGCGCTCGCGAAACTACAATGGCAAGGCCCGAGCCTGGCAATACGGTCCAAAGCATTACCCCGACCGCAAAGGCCACTATGTGTTCTGATGTCATCTTTAAAACACTTCCATGCCGCAGATACTTAGCGACTGCAGATTCCGCCGCTTACGTTTGGCAATGACACACAGCAACTTAGCGCGGAAGCAGGTGTTGCTGAACGTCCCGATCCTAAACTGTGTTGCCTGCCTCATGGCCACTCGCCGTGGCGAAGAGCATTTCTTGTGGCGCCCGAGCATCACCGACGGGTGTTACGGGGATGCCGGCCTGTTGAAGGGGAGAGAGGAGAGGGTCGTTTGGCCTTCGCGGACTTGCATAGGTGAGCAGCGCCAAATCTTCGACGGTGGTGACGTCGCCGTTATAAATATTTACGAGGTCGAGCCTTCCATCTGCGATGGAGTCGCTCCACACCGGCTCCGACATTGTGAACACTTCGATGCGTTGCTCTGCAACGCGCCGTATGATGCCCTGGCGGTTCACCAAAGGGACATCGGTAGCGATCGTGTCGCGCGGTGTGACGATGACTGTTTTGGCGAAACGCGCTTTGAGCGCTTCGGCGGCAGCGTAGACGGCTTCGGTATGGTCGGTGTCGTAGATCACCGCAGTGCCCGATTTGATGGCACCGCTTTGCAGCCCCTTGTGGCGTAGCACGTCCATCATTGCCGAGCGTAAGTCCACGACCCAGCCTTCCTCGTAGATATTTTCCGGCAGCCAAAAGGGCCGGATCATGGTTGATCCGGTCGCAAGGATCACGCTGTCCGGGCGATGCTTGATAAGATCGGCGGCTGTAACCTCTTTTCCGAGGTTGAAGTTTACACCGCCCCGTTCCGCCGCGACCGTTTGATAATCGTAAATCGACGATACCGTCTCGCCACCCGGCAGTTTTTCGCGCCACCACGCCTTCCCACCGACAACTGAGGAAGCACCGAATACAGTGACCTCATGCCCGCGCGCGGCGGCGACCCACGCGGCTTCCATTCCGGCAATACCAGCGCCGACGATGGCGACGCGTTTTGGCGAATCTGTCGGCGTCGGCCAAAAATCGGCCTCGCCGGGTAAGGCGACGCGGGGATTGTTGACGCAAGCGACCGGCTGTTGCTGTGTGACAATCGTTCCCCAGCAGGTGTTGCAACTCAGGCAATAACGAATATCCCAGCTCCGGCCGGCTTGCGCCTTCCTCGGCCAGGCTGGATCGGCAATGAGCGGTCTGCCGAGGGCGATAAGTTGCGCCTCGTCGCGCGCAAGAATGCCATCCGCTTCCGCCGGGTCCGTGATGCGGCCAAGAGCCATAACCGGCACATCATTGACGCTGCCTTGTAATTGCTTGATCACATCCATATACGGCATCGGTGGGCCAAACCGGTCCGGCGTGTGCATTTCAAGCGTGCGCGCATGAGCCCCGCCGGCAAAGCAGACGTAATCCGCCTTCCGGGAGGCGGTCAGCTTGTCCGCGATGATCGCGGCTTCGGGCGGCCGAATACTGCCATCAATACCGTCGTCGCAAGGGAGCTTCAAACCAATGATGAATGCGGCACCGCACGCCGCACGTAAAGCTGCGACGAGTTCAGCCACGAAACGCGTCCGGCCATCCCAATCGCCGCCATATTCGTCGTTCCGTTTGTTCGAATGCGGGGACAGGAACTGGTGAAACAAATGGCCATGCCCGCCGGAGATCTCCACGCCGGAAAAGCCGCAAGTCTGTAAATGAAAAGCAGACTCGGCAACCTGTTCAACGAGGTTGCGAATTTCCAAAGATTTTAGAGGGCGTGGTACGGTCCAAGAAAGATCGTCGGGCAATGCGGAGGCACCCAGCGCCTCGGGATTACGACCTGGGAAATGTCGACCGCGCCCTGCGTCCTGAATTTGGCCAATCAAACGGCAGTCCTGGCTTTCCACCGCATCGGCGAAGCGTTTGAGACCATCCGAATCGTCCTGCCGCCAGACTTGTACTCTCGGCAGACGCGCATGATGTCGCATCATGCCGAGGGGCTCCGTCACGCTCAGCGCGGCGCCGCCTGCTGCCCTATTAGCATGATACAGAATCTCCCTGTCCGTGACCCGTCCGGCGGGCGTAGAGAGAGTCGTAATGGACGCATGAGTGATCCGATTGCGTAACGTCTTTCCAGCCAGACGGAAGGGTGTAAAAAGTGCGGCGAAGTCACTTTGGTCCCTATTCTTTGGCCTGTCGCCCATGGCCTGTAATTCCTAATGATTCATCCGCACAAAAGACGAAGTATGGTGTTACTACTCTGCAGCAAATTTTTTCAGAGGTTGTTGAAGAGGTTAGTTTTATACCCCAATCTGACAACGCGAGGTTTAGAGCGCCTGAACAGTTCGGAATTTGGCTACGAACGGACCAAATCATCATTTCGCTGAAATATCCGGCTGGTAGCGTCCGCAAGCCGAATGTTCGAGCAGCGCTGCGAGCCGCGGGTCGAGTGCATCAACTATGGCATACCCTTGCCGGTATTGAGATGACGATGACGCGGGTGCCTTTCTTGATCCGGTTCCGGCTGTGCCTAGATCACTTCTAGCATGCGTAAACAATTTGTGACGGAAGGCTGGGTGTCGATTGATCGACATGCGCCCGAGGGGCCAAGCCTTTTCCGCACCGCGGAGGCTTGTTCATGTCCGATAACCTGACTGACTTTACGTTTCTACAAGGCGTCAAAATAATCGATTTCACCCAGTTTGAGGCAGGCCCAACCTGTACCGAGGCGCTCGCTTGGCTTGGCGCTGACGTCGTCAAAATCGAAAATCCGAACAGAGGCGATCCCGGCCGCAGACTGAAGCCGAATCAGCCGGACGACGATCCGTACTACTTTCATATTTTGAATGCCAACAAGCGCTCCATAACCGCAAATTTGAAGTCACCCGAAGGTCTTGGCCTCATCCAGGATATGATCCGGAAGGCGGACGTGATGATCGAGAATTTCGCGCCCGGCGCCATTGAGCGGCTGGGCCTGTCTTATGAAGCGGTACGCAACATAAACCCCGGCATCATTTACGCCCAGATTAAAGGCTTTGGAGAAGGTAGCCCCTTCGAGAAGAACTTAGCCTTCGACATGATCGCGCAAGCTTGTGGAGGGACCTTCAGCGTTACCGGAGAAGCCGACGGGCCGCCAACCCGACCGGGAATCTCCCTTGGCGATACCGGTACCGGAATGGTGATGGCGATTACCATTCTGGGCGCCTTATACAAACGGCGGGAGACGGGAGAAGGACATAAATTACAGGTCGCGATGCAAGACGCAATCCTGCACTATATGCGCATTCCGTTCTCCACGATGGGCCTGACCGGCAAGGCGGCGGAGCGTGGCGGTAGTAAAGTGCCGGGGATCGTCAATGCGCCGATGGGTCTTTACCCCTGCGCGCCCGGCGGTCCAAATGACTACGTCTATATTATGACCAGCCGCGCCAATCCGGAACACTGGGATCGATTGTTGAAACTTATTGGGCGAGAGGATTTGATCGGCGATGCCCGTTATCTGACGCCAGCTGATCGGGTCGAGCGCGAGGCGGAAGTGGATGAGGTGATCGCGAGTTGGACGCGGGGACAAACCAAATATGATGCCATGAAGCTGGTGGGCGAGGCGGGCATTCCCGCGGGTGCCGTGCTGGATACAGCCGAGTTGAATGAAGATGTCACATTCGAGCATCGGGGCGTCATGCAGACCATGGTGCATCCCGTGCATCGCCCGTTCAAAATGCCGGGCTGGCCGGTTCGTGTCGACGGCAAGGCCACACGGGTGCGGGCGTCACCGATGCTTGGCCAGCATACGGAAGAGGTCATGAGCGACTGGCTTGGCTTGAATGAAGCGGCGATTAGCGAATTGAAGACGGGCGGTGCGGTGGGCTAATCCACCATCAAGAAACGCGAGGAATATTGCACTCTGTGGTGACCGACTTAAGGTCATCGGTGAAATGTTTGCCTATTCAAGATACATATGATGCAACTGTGTGCGTTCGTTAGGCGTGAGGCCGACTTCGTGTTGAAGGTATCCTTGTAGCGATGGATAGCGCGCGGAAACCGCGTCGAACGCTGCCCGGAAATAATCCTCGCGAGCGCTGAAAATCATCGCCACCGTTTGCGGGTCCATGCCGGGGCGCTCTCGGCCGCCGCGATCCCAATACTCGTTGGTGAGCAGATAATCCGCTAAGACGATCTCCTCTGGAACGCCGAGGGTTCGCAGCACCATCGCGGAGGCCAAACCAGCGCGGTCTTTTCCAGCGGTGCAATGGATGACGATCCGATCGCCGTCGAGCAGCCGATCAAATATCCGCCTGTACGCTTTCGCATAAAGGAACGGATATTGGCTGTAATTATCGAGGAGATAGTCGCGGGCCGCGTCGGCCGCATCTTCGAAGGCTTGCAGTGAGTCGAGAAAGGATTCGCCAGGTCGCTCATCAAAGCCGAGTTCCATGACCTCGATCTCAGGATGATCCAAAAGACGAGAAGGTTCGTTTCGACGCTCGTCCCCATAGCGTAAATCGCAAGCGGCGACGACACCCAACCGCTCGACTGTGCGAATGTCATTGTCCGAGAGGCCGGCCAATGTATCCGAGCGGAATATCCGTCCCCACTTGATGGCTGTTCCCGATCTGGTTTCGTATCCACCGAGATCGCGAAAATTACTCAGTCCCTCGAGCGGAATGTGTCTTTGCATTATCGCTGTATCCATTTCAGTAATCTGCCGGTCGATGATTGCAGATAAGTTTCCGGAATGTGACGGTTTGAATTAACCGTATAAGAATCGACGTGCGAGCGCCTTGGCGACCGGCGGTCCGCTCCTATAGATTGGCCTATCATGAGCGCAGAATCCACAGATGTCATTGTCATTGGCGGCGGATTGCACGGCAGTTCGACCGCGTTGCATCTCCGCCGTCGTGGCCTCTCAGTAAGGGTTATCGAGAAACACTTCCCGGGCCGTTTTGCTTCCGGTGTGAATGCGGGCGGTGTGCGCCGGCTGGGCCGCCATCCGGCCGAAATTCCGCTCTCTGTCGCGGCCATGGAAATCTGGCACGAGATCGAAGGCTTCATCGGACACCATTGCGGCTTCCATAAGGTGGGCCAGGCCAAGTTGGCCGAAAATGAAGCCGAGATGAAGCAATTGGAAGAAAGGGTCGCCAGCGTCCGCGCTCTTGGATTTGAACATGAGGAATTGATAGGCGGCAACGAATTGCGCGAATTGGTCCCTGCGGCAGCCCCTCATTGCGTCGGCGCCATTGTTTGTCGCGACGATGGGGCGGCCAATCCGATGCTGACCACGCGGGCCTATTGGCACCGCGCTCTGTCGGAAGGGGTCGAATACCATTTAGGCGATATCGTCGACGGGATCGAACGCATCGGCGATTTGTGGCGCGTGCGTGCGGGCGATGCCCATTTCGCAGCGCCGGTATTGGTGAATTGCGCCGGTGCTTGGGGCGACACGGTTGCGGCGATGCTGGGTGATAGCGCGCCGCTTAGCGCGCAAGCCCTGACCATGATGGTGACGGAACGCATTCCGCATTTCATCGATCCGGTCTGTGGGCTCGCCAGCGGCGGTTTGTCTTTCAAGCAATCGGATGAAGGCACATTGGTGATCGGCGGTGGACATCTCGGACATGCGGACCGAGATGCGGAAACCGCGGAGCCTGATCCAATGGCGCTTGGGCGCAGCGCCCGTACGGTCACCCGTGTTTTCCCGCAATTGAAGGACGTGCCGATAGCCCGGACCTGGTGTGGCCTCGAAGGGAAGATGCCAGATGAAATTCCGGTGATTGGGCCAAGCGAGACTGCGCCGGATGCTTATCATGCATTCGGCTTCTGCGGTCATGGGTTCCAGTTGAGCCCTGTCGTCGGCAAACTCCTTGCTGAACAGATTGTCGACGGCCACGCCTCCTTGCCGCTCGAACCATTTTCTATCAGCCGGTTTACTGATCGGCCCTAATCCAAAAGATCCCTAAACCATAAGATCGAGGAAGAATAGAATATGACCGGACCCCTCACAGGCATGACCGTTATCGAAGTCTCCGCCTTCATTGCCGCACCTTTTGCCGGGCTTACTTTGGCGCAGATGGGGGCCGAGGTTATCCGCATCGATCCCATTGGCGGTGGGCTCGATTATAACCGTTGGCCGGTGACGGATGACGGTAAGAGCCTGTATTGGGCTGGGCTGAACAAGGGCAAGAAATCCGTCACTCTGAACGTCCGTGACCCCAAGGGCCGGGAACTGGCGCACGCACTGATGACCGCGTCCGGGCCCGGAAAGGGTATCGTGGTGACGAACCTCCCCGCCCGCGGTTGGCTCGACTATGAAGGTTTGAAGGCGATGCGCGATGATCTGATTATGATCAATATCGTTGGTCGGCGCGATGGGTCGGTAGCGCTCGATTACACTGTAAACGCACGTGCTGGATTTCCCTTGATTACAGGGCCGGAAGGCTCGGAAGGTCCGGTCAATCATGTCATGCCGGTCTGGGATGTGGTTACCGCGTTAGCGGCGTCGAATGCGGTCTTGGTTGCCGACCGGCACCGCCGCGACACCGGGGAAGGGCAATATGTACGGATCGCCCTGGCGGATTCGGCTTTCGCGGTGCTCAGCCATCTTGGTTATGTGGCCGAAGCTCAGATTAACGGCACGGATCGTCCGGCAACCGGCAATCACGTGTTCGGGACGTTCGGCTGTGATTTTCCGACATCGGACAATCGCCGGGTTATGATCACCGCTTTCACGCCGCGTCATTGGTCTGCCCTTTTGGAGGCGACCGGCACCACTGAGCGTTTTGCCGTGATTGCTGCTGAGCACGGCGTTGACTTGGCGCGAGAAGAAGAGCGCTACGCTTTGAGGAATAAGATCGAAGCCGAACTGGCGCCGTGGTTCGCGGCGCGGCCAGTAGATGAAATTGGCACGGCTTTGGACGCGGTCGGGGCTTGTTGGGGGCCATACCAGAGCGTTCGCCAAGCGGTCGCTGACGATCCTGATCTCTCGACCGAAAACCCAATGTTCGAGGAAATCGACCAGCCCGGTATTGGGCGTTATCTGGCGGCAGGCTCCTTTATCGATTTTGGCGCCATTCCGCGCGATCCTGTTGTCCCGGCACCGACGCTTGGCAGGGATACCGAGAGTATTCTCGCGGAGAAGCTAGGACTGTCCGATGCCGAACTCGGAGGGTTACGCGACAGCGGTGTGATTTAGCAGCGTTCAGTCCCCGGCCGAAGAGTCGGGACCTAGCGCGCTCGATATATCTGCCTGCTGGGTTTTGGATAACACTGTCACTTTTCCGGGAAACGATTATGTACCTTCGCACGATTGGTTTCTGTTTAATCCACTTCCAAGTCAAGCTTCCAACGCTCACCATTCGAGACGACTCGCGCGGCGACTGGATCGGCAAAATGGGCAGCAAGAACCACCGTATCCGTATCGGCGCAGCGCTCGACAATATCCTGCCGCGTCTTTGCTGATTGCGGTGGATCGAAGCAATAGCGGCTGTTCCATTCCGGATAGGCGACTTGGATCGGATGGTGCATGCAGTCGCCGGTAAAGACGGCGCGTCCGTCCGGTCCATCCAGATGGAGAAAGGCATGCCCGGGTGTGTGTCCCGGCGAAGATTCGATATGGATCACATCGTTTATCTGGTGACCGTCCGTGACCATCACGGCTTGCCCCGCTTCGACCACCGGTAAGACGCTATCTTCGAAGACGTCGCTCCGGGTGTTTCCGGCACCTTCCGGCATGTCGCTTACTTCCCAATGGGCGTATTCGGTTTCGTGAAACAGATACTTGGCGTTCGGAAAGGTAGGGACCCACCGCCCATCTTCCAGCTTTGTGTTCCAGCCCACGTGGTCGACATGCAGATGCGTGCACATGACGAAGTCGACCGATTCCGGCGCGACGCCCATGCGAGTCATGTCTTCGAGGAAGGGACCATTCTTCATATGCCATGGCATGGTGTCGGGGCGATGCTTGTGATTGCCAACGCAAGTGTCGACCAAGATAGTATGCCGAGCCGTCTTGATGATGTAGCTGTGCAGGCTCATCAACAGACGTCCGCTTTCCGCATCGACGAAATGCGGGTCGAGCCAATGTTGGCGTTCGGCCTCGAAGGCATCCGGGTTGCAATCTGGAAAGATAAAGCCGGGATAGAAGCTGGGCCCTTCGGATTCGACACAGCGCTCTACCGTCGTCTCGCCAAACCGTAGTGTTTTCATCGATGCTGCCTCCCACTCGCCAAGTTGTCTCGCCCTGCTACATTTAAGTCGGTTCCGGTTGAAGACTGGCAATAGAAAGGTTCGACCATGACGCGCCCACCGAAATTCACGCCGCCACCCGGCGCTTGCGACAGCCACATCCATGTATACGGCGACCGGAGCCGCTTTCCGTGGAGGCCAGTGCATGGGCGTGAAATGGAACATCACTATCTCAACGGGTATATCGCGGTTCGGGATGCATTGGGCCTGTCGCGCACGGTCATCATTCAGACGCCGCATTACGGGACCGACAACCGCAGCATGTTGGCGTCGATCGCGACCCTCGGGCAAGAGCGAGCGCGTGGGATAGCGATCACCGAACCCGATATCTCCGAAGCCGAATTGAACGTGCTCCACGCGGCGGGCGTGCGCGGTTTGCGCTTTGGCATCGAGCTGGCGCGCGGCATGCGTCCGGAGCATCTCGAAGACGTGGCGGCTCGGATCGCGCCACTTGGCTGGCATATTCAGTACCGCTCAACCGAGGAAGATTTGCCCGATCTCGCGGACCGGCTCGGGCGATTGTCCGTCGATGTCGTCCTCGACCATATCGCCAGTATTCCGCCCGAGCTCGGCATGGAGCATCCGGCATTCACGGCAATGATGCGGCTGATCGATGGTGGGCAGTGTTGGGTGAAATTGTCCGCTGCGTATCAATTGTCGAAATCCGGTGCGCCGGACTACACCGACTATCGGCCGTTTGCCCGGGCATTGGCCGCGGGCGCGCCGGAGCGCATGTTGTGGGGCACCAATTGGCCTCACCCGAAAGTCGATTTCATGCCGGACGACACGGATTTATTGGAAACCATGCTCGATTGGGTCGACGACGACGCGACCCGGCAGCAGGTTCTCACTGACAACCCGGCTAAGCTTTATGGCTTCAAACCCATCGCATGAGAGCGTATTGATGAGCGACACTTCCACAAATTTCCCTGCCACCATCACGACGATGCTGGCAATTGCCGCATCCGAGAATAACGGCGCCGGTATTATCTACGAAGGCCGGAACCTCACCTATAACAGTTTGGACCGGGAATCCCGGCGGGTGGCTGCGGGCCTCAGCGCCTTGGGGATTGGGCTCGGCGACCGGGTGGCGTTCTGGCTGCCGAATACGCCGGCCTATCTCACCCTTTATTTTGCTTGTGCTCGAATTGGTGCCATCGCTGTCGCCATCAACACACGATATCGCGCCGGAGAAGTCCAAGACGTGCTGGGCCGAACCGGCGCGAAGGCGTTGATTATGTGGCCGGGATTTCGGGGTATCGATTTCCGGGGTATTATGGAGGAAGTCGATCGCGCGGCACTCGACCGGCTGGACATTGCCATCCTCTACTCGGAAGACGGAGCGCCCAGCAGCGCACTGCCGGGTGTGACTCGGACAGTCACTTATGATTCGTTATTCGACAGGGGCATATGCGACACCGACGCATCGCGGCCCGATCTTGGCTGCAATACGTTCACCACCTCTGGCACGACGAAGGCTCCTAAATTTGTTCTGCATGCCAATTCCAGTATGGCCGTTCACGCGGCGGAAGTCGCGCGTGACTTCGGTTACGGTGACCCGGCGACCGTCGTCCAACAGGACATGCCGCTTTGCGGCGTCTTTGGGATCACCGGTGTGTTGGCGGCCATCGCGGCGGCACGCCCGCTGGTGCTGACCGCTGCTTTTGAGGCGGACCGAACGGCGGCACTTATGGCCGAGCATAAGGTCACGCATTTTGATGGCAGCGACGAGATGATCGACCGCTTGCTGCGCGCGACCGACCGCGACGACATATTCGAGCGTGTCGGCTTCGTTGGCTATGCCATTTTTAACTCCTACCTCGACGATATAGTGGAGCGGGCTGAGCGTCGCGGTTTGCACGCGGTGGGTCTTTGGGGGATGAGTGAGATGCAGGCCTTGGTCTCCCGCCGAGACTGTGACGATCCGGCCGAAATGCGCAAGAAGGGCGGCGGCCGTCTCGTCTCGCCGCGTGCGGAGGCACGGGTACGGGATCCTGAAACTGGAGAGCTTTGCGCGGACGGGGTGGCAGGAGAGTTGGAAATTCGTGGCCCGAGCCGGATGACGGAATATTTCGGCGATCCGGTGTCGACGGCGGAAGCGTTGACCGAGGACGGGTTTGTGCGGACGGGCGATTTGGCGCAGATGGAGCCTGGCGGTGGCTTTGAGTATTTGACCCGAATGGGTGACGTTTTGCGGCTCGGCGGATTTCTCGTCAGCCCGGCGGAGATCGAGGCGGAAGTGCAAGCACATCCGTCCGTCGCCGGGGTGCAGGTCGTTTCTGCACCGTTCGGCGGCGCGGATCGGCCGATCGCCTTCATCATCCCCGAAGACGGCGTCGCGTTTGATGCTAGCCAAGTGCAAGCGCACTGCGCCGCGCGCCTCGCCAAGTATAAGGTTCCGGCGAAAGTGATGCCGCTTGATGCTTTTCCCGTGACGGAAAGCGCCAATGGTGTGAAGATTCAGCGCATGAAACTGCGCCAGATGGCAATCGATTTGTCGCAGTCTGACTAGAAACCGGGAGACCGGTAACGGCCGCGTAAAGCGAAAGTGACCGACCGAGAGTGAATGCTCTATCCTTTCATTATTAATTATTGCTTATATATGGCCTCAAATTTGCTGGCGATAGGGGATATGGGAATCACCGTCTGACGCTCTCGAACGCAAACTCACGGCTATTATGTATGCTGATGTCTGACTGACCGGCAAAGACGGGGAAGGTACCTATTGGGTTCTCCGCGAACGTCTTGCATGTATCTCCGAGCTGGTTTCCGCGCAAGGCGGACGGGTCGTGAAATTTATTCGCAATGCAGTGTTCGCCAGTGTCGTTGCGGCGGTGACCTGCAGCACAGAAATTCAAGTTTACTTAGCGGAAACCAAGCGGGATCTCCCGGAAGACCGCCAGATCATCTTCAGGATAGGCATCAATCTCGGCGAAGTCATCATCGACGGCGATGATCTGTTCGGCGACGGCGTCAACGTCGCCGCCCGGTTGGAAAGCCTTTCCGATCCCGGTGGCATATGTATCTCCGCCTCGGTACATAAACAAGTGGAAGGCCGGATCGACTGCGCGTTCGAGGATATGGGCGAGCAGGAAGTAAAGAATATCGCGCAGCCAGTTCGGGTCTATCGCTTACTGATGGGAACGTCAGCGCCGGCGATAGGCGCACGGAAAAAGACGCGCTCGCGGAAATCGCGAAAGACCCTAGCCGGCGCCGTCATGGGGGCCATCCTGCTGATGCTCGCGGCGGGCGGTTGGTATCTGATCGGTCCGCAATTTGGGATTATCCAGCGCGACGCCGCAGCAGTGTCGCGCCGGAGCTTTGCGGTCCTGCCATTCTAAAATATTAGCGGCGAGAAGGAGCAAGAGTATTTCGTCGTCGGGATCACCGATGATTTGATCAATGATTTATCGAAAATCTCTGGCCTGTTGGTGATCGCCCGTAATTCGGTTTTTACATACAAGAATAAGCCAGTGAAAGTCATGATCGTCGATGATGAGCTCGGCGTGCGTTACGTGGTCGAGGGCAGCGTGCGGCGCGCGTCGGACAGGATCCGAATTAATGTGAAATTGGTGGAGGCGGGGACCGGAGAGCAATTGTGGGTGGAACGGTTCGACCGCCCCGTTCAAGATGTCTTTGCGGTTCAAGATGAAGTCGTCGGGCGCATCGTCACGGCGCTGGCGATCGAATTATTGGAACGGGAGAAACAATCAGTCACTGATAGCCGAGGTACGAAGAACTTGGCGGCCTATGAAGAATTTCTGAAAGGCCGGGAGGAGCGCTCAAAGTTTACTTTCGAGGGGTCGATGGCTGCTCGAGCGCATTTTACGAAAGCGGTCGAACTTGATCCGGAATTTGCGCGGGCGCATTCGGAACTCGCGAACCTGTATTACGAGGCCTGGCGCATTTGGAATGAAGATCGCGATGAAAGCTTGTCCATGGCGACCGATGTCGCGGGGCGGGCTATCGCGCTTAATCCGACCCTACCCCGCCCGCACTTGTTACTGGCGGAGATTTTGCAGTTCCAAGGACCGTCCGATGACGCTCGAAAACAGGCGGAAAAAGCTTTCACTATTGGACTGTCGGACGCCGACGCACTGGCTAGCTTCGGTGGATTCCTGCGTCTCGATGATCGCCCGAAAGAGGCTATTAAAGAGCTGCAACGGGCAATCCGTCTCGATCCGCTGCACCCGCCCTGGTATCTCGGTTGGTTGGGGCATGCTTTTTTCCTCGATGGGCAATACGACCGCGCCATAGCGACCCTGCGCCTTGGGGTCCGTGGCAATCCCGACTACATCGTTTTCCATCTCTATCTCGCCGCCAGCTATGCGGAGACTGGACGCATGAAGGAGGCGCGCGCCGCCACCGCGCGAGTCGTAGAGATAAATCTGAATTTCACTCTGTCCGCCTATAGCGCATACTTACCACATCGCGCGCAGGCGGATCGGAAAAAGGATCTCACCGCGATGCGTAAGGCACGATTGCCGGATTAACGGATGACGCTAACCGAGTTGGAAGAAAATTAACGGCCATCTTCTATGCTGATGTTGCCGGGTATAGCCGGTTAACCGGGCAAGATGAAGCCGGGACCCACCGCATCCTCAGCGGTTATCTCGATCTTATTACCGATGAAATTGAGAACTATGGCGGGCGCGTTGTACATTTCGCGGGCGATGCTGTCTTGGCGGCGTTTGAGACGGCGGTCGCCATCCAGCCGGAATTGCGGGATCGCAACCGGGAATTCACGGACGAGAACCGCCTGGAGTTCCGCATCGGTCTCAACTTCGGCGAGGTCATTGTCGGCCGTAACGATATTTACGGAGACGGGGTCAATGTCGCGGCACGGCTGGAAAGTCTGGCTGACCCGGGTGGCATTTGCGTCTCAGAGCGCGTCTTCGAACAGATTGAAGGCTCCGTCGATGCCGGTTTTGACGATATGGGTGCGCAGCCGGTGTAGAATATCGCTCGGCCGATCCGCTGTTATCGGGTTTTGCTCGACGGCGCTACAGCGCCATCGCGGCCGGGCCTGCGGGCGTGGATAACACCAAAAAAAATGGCTGCGGCTGTTATGGCGGTAGTCATCTTCACGGGGCTCGTCTGGTGGAAATCTCGTCCTCAAATGGAGCCGGCCTCCGCCGATCGGATGGTGTTGCCTTTGCCCGACAAGCCGTCGATTGCGGTTTTGCCGTTCGTGAACTTGGGCGGCGGGACGAAAGACGACTATTTCGTCGACGGTATGACGGATGATTTGATCACCGATCTCTCGAAGGTATCTGGGCTGTTCGTCATCGCTCGGAACTCGGTCTTTACCTATAAGGGCCGAGCGGTGAAAGTGCAGAAAGTCGCCGAAGATTTGGGGGTGCGCTATGTCCTCGAGGGCAGCGTGCGCAAGGAGGCGGAGCAGGTCCGGATCAACGCGCAGCTGATCGACGCATTGAGCGGAACTCACGTCTGGGCCGAGCGTTTCGACCGACCGCTCGACGATATATTCATGCTGCAGGACGAGGTGATCGGTGAGATTGTCCGGGCACTCGCCATCGAGCTGTCGCCCGGCGAACGCGCCTCGACGGTCGCGGCGGAAGCTCCCCCGAACATGGAAGCTTATGAGTTCTTGTTGCACGGATTAGAGCTACGCTCGCGGTTCAATTGGCAGGACTTTCTTGAAGCGCGCAAAATGTTTCGAAAGGCTCTGGAGCATGAATAAGACTACGCGCGCGCCGGAACCGAGCTTGGAAACCATCATTACGAAGCGTGGCGAATTTGGGGTGAGAACAGAGACGAGAATTTGCGCCAGACCATCGCCTTTGCCGAGCGTGCTGTTGAACTCAATCCCCGATTGGCGCGCCCCTATGTGTTGTTGGCTTTGGCGCATAAGTTTCTCGGTGAACATGATGTGGCCGAGCGTGATGCGCGCCGGGCGCTCGATCTCGGACCGACCGAAGCGACTTCTCTCGCGGGTCTAGCGGACTATCTCAGGCTCTCGGGCAATCCCGAGCAATCGATAGAGCTGATGCGCCAAGCGATGCGGCGCGATCCGTATTTTCGAGCCTTCTATCTTGCCTGGCTGGGCCATGCCTATTTCATGGTCGGGCAATACGATGAGGCGACGGTGGTGTTGCGTCGCGGGATCGAGCGGGACACCACCTACGTGCCGTTCCATCTGTTCTTGGCCGCAACCTACGCTGCGAAAGGAAAGGCGGAGGACGCCAAGCGGGCAGCAGCGAAAGTCGTGGAATTGGTTCCCGGGTTCACCCTCTCCGGATATGCCGGCTTTATCGGCCACCGCCATCAGCTCGACCTTGACCGCGACCTCACCGCATTACGGAAAGCAGGGCTGCCGGAGTAAGGGTCACCGCTCGTGTCGGGGCGGTCATGTCCGCGCTTGCCGGGTCATTCACTGCGGGCTATGAACCACGGTCGAATAAACCAGTTCGTTGGTTGTCATGTCCGGATCAGATCAGTCTCCCTCGCCCCAGCGCGTCCTCGATCATTACGCCACCATGTGCCGCATCCGCGCTTTTGAGCGCATGGTGATACGCGGCACCGATGAAGGGCTCGTGAAGGGAGCTGCGCATCTCTCCATCGGGCAAGAAGGGGTCGCATCCGGTGTGTGCGGCAACTTGCGGAGAAGCGATCAAATCGCCAGCAATCACCGCGGACACGGACATACCATCGCCAAGGGCGCCGATCCGGAAGCCATGATGCGGGAGCTCTTCGGGCGCGAAGGCGGCATTTGCGGCGGCAAGGGCGGCTCCATGCATATCGCTGATTTCGATGTTGGCATGCTGGGCGCAAACGGCATTGTCGGTGCGGGCATTCTGATTGCCGTGGGTGCCGCTAAATCGAAGCAGATGCTCGGCACGAATGATATCGTCGTTTGCTTCTTCGGTGACGGCGCGGTCAACCGGGGACCCTTCTTGGAAGGTCTCAACTGGGCGCGGGTGTTCGACTTGCCGGTGCTGTTCGTGTGCGAGGACAATAAATACGCGGCGACGACCCGCACCGATCAATTAACCGGCGGCGCGGGTCCAGCGGCGCGAGCCGAGAGTCTTGGCATTCCAGCGCATCTGGCTGATGGCAATGATGTCATTGTTCTCGACGCTATGGTGGGCGGACTCGTCGAGGAAATTCGCAATGGTGGCGGTCCTGCTTTTCTGCACGCGGAGACTTATCGTCACATCGGACATACGGTCGTCGATCCGGCTACTTATCGCCCGGATGCAGAAGTAGCGGAGGCAAAGACCCGCGATCCGATCGAGCGCAGTAAAGATTACCTTCGTGAGAACAAGATTGGCGACGGTGACCTCGACAAGATAGCAAGCGACGCGGAGGCTGAAATGACCGCCGCGTTCGAGGCGGCGCGGGACGCGCCCTGGCCTGACTTGTCGGCTGCAAGGTCCGATGTGCAAGACGTGGGAGGCCCGCTATGAGCGTGATGAGTTACAGCGATGCGGCCAAGGCGGCACTCGCTGAATCGATGCGCGCAGATCCGACGATCTGGGCTGTCGGTGAGGATTTGGGACGTGGCGGCGTCTTCGGGCAATACATGGGCCTCGAGGAAGAATTCGGACCGAAACGTATAGTCTCCACTCCGATCTCCGAGGCCGCAATTATGGGCTCTGCCGTCGGTGGTGCCTTGACGGGGACCCGACCGGTCGTGGAGTTGCGGTTCGCTGATTTTGCACTTTGCGCCGTTGACGAGATGATCAATCAGGCGGCGAAGGCACGTTACATGTTCGGCGGCCAGGCGAAGGTACCGGTGGTGATCCGCCAGCCGAGCGGCATGTGGCGCTCGTCCGCGGCCCAACATTCACAAATGCTGGAAGCGTGGTACGCACATATCCCCGGCCTGGTTGTGGTAATGCCGTCTACCCCTGCGGACAATTACGGATTGCTGAAGGCCGCCATCGAAAGCGATGACCCGGTTGTCTATATGGAACACAAAGATCTCTGGGCGCTCGAAGGCGAGGTGCCTGATGGCCACACGGTCGAGATCGGCAAGGCCAATGTTGTGTGCGAGGGCAGCGACGTCACCATCGTTTCCTGGTCGGGCACGCGCCATGTTGCCGAGGCGGCGGCGAAGACGTTGTCTGCGGAGGGCACCTCGGTTGAGGTTATCGACCTGCGCAGCATCTGGCCTTGGGATCGCGATTGCGTGTTGCAGTCCGCTACCAAGACGGGCCGGTTGCTGGTCGCGCATGAAGCGGTGCGGGACGGCGGGTTCGGCGCTGAAATTGCCGCGACGGCGGCAGAAGAAATTCCGGGAGTGAAGGTTGCCCGCTTGGGCGCGCCGCGCATTCCCATTCCCTATGCGCCGCCGCTCGAGGATACGGTCCGGGTGACGGCGGAAATGATCATCGGCGCGATAAAGCGCCTCGCGGGTTAGGCTCGCAGCCAAGGAGTGACATACAGATGAGCGAATCAATTCACGACAATTACACGCGCCCGATGAACGGCGGATTGGCATTGGCGGAAATGCTGCGACTGCACGGCGCCGATACTATGTTCGGTATGGCGGGCTTCCAGTTGGCACCCTTCTACGAAGCGGTGCGTGTCCTTGGTATGGGCCACAAGCTGATCAATGACGAGCGCTGCGGCGCCTTTATGGCCGACGCGTATGCGCGCGTTACCGGCAAGCCCGGTGTTTGCGATGGGACCTTGGGCCCGGGGGTTACGAACTTGGTGACGGGTATGGTTGAATCCCTTAATGCTGGCGTCCCGATGATTGTGATCGCGGGCGATGCCAACCGCAGCCACGCCTGGAAGAATATGACCCAGGAATGTCAGCAGGTGGATATCCTGCGCCCAGCGGCAAAGGAGTTGATCCGAATCGAGGTCGGCGAGCGTATTCCCGAGTTGGTGCGACGGGCCTATGCGATCGCAACGTCCGGGCGTCCAGGACCAGTCGTGCTCGATGTGCCGGAGGACATTTGTCACGAGGACTATCAGTTTACGGCAGAGGATTTTTGGGTCGACCCTGCGACGACGCGCATACCGGCGCGGCGCAGCCGTCCGGGCATTGACGATATAGCGCGTGCCGCCGCAATTCTCGGGAATGCAAAACGACCACTTATTTTGGCTGGCGGGGGAATTCATCTTTCCGAAGCGTGGGATAGCCTAACAAACTTCGCGGAAAATCTTAACATTCCGGTCGCTCACACGATGAGCGGCAAGGGCAGTATCTCTTGCGCTAGTGACCTTAACGCCGGGTTGTTCGGACGTTACTCGAGGATTGCCAACGATCTTATTGAAACAGCGGATTGTTTCCTGGCGGTCGGTTGCAAACTGGGTGAGATTGCGACCAAGCGCTACGATTTGTTGCCGGCGAACGTGCCGTTGATCCACCTCGATGTGTTGGAGGAAGAACTCGGGCGCACCACACGGACCGAAGTATCGCTTTGGGGCGATGCGGCGGCTGGTCTCGACGATCTAGGTGCTGCGCTTGCTGACAGCGCCGATGCGCAAAAAGCAATTCGGGCGGAATATGCGTCCGAGATTCCGGTGCGCATGAAGAAATGGGTCGATGATGCGGCCGACCGATTACATTCGACGGAAAAGCCCGTCAACATGGCGCGTCTGATCCACGAGTTGAACAATCACATGCCCGCCGACTCGGTGTTGGTCGCCGATGGTGGGTTTGCCGGACACTGGACCGGTTTGCTCT
Source organism: Alphaproteobacteria bacterium (assembly GCA_049601975.1). GTDB lineage: Bacteria > Pseudomonadota > Alphaproteobacteria > UBA8366 > UBA8366 > UBA6544. The sequence continues at coordinate 19,534 of JBMYRC010000019.1, forward strand.
ACGACACGAAGAAAGCGGGTCGGAGTTATGTGCCAGATCGCGGTCTAGCCTCCATTGGTTATGGCCTGCCGGGTGCCATCGGCGCGCAATTGGGCCAGCCTGATTTGCCCGTGGTGGCACTGACCGGCGACGGTGGCTTTAACATGGTGATCGGCGAACTGGAAAGTGCCATCCGGATGAAAGCACCGGTGACGATTATCGTCGTCAACAATGCGGCCTCGGGTTATGTGAAGGCCCTGCAACACGCGATGTACGGCGCCTATCAATCGAGCGACCTGGTGGAAATGGATTATGCCAAGATTGCTGATGCGTTCGGTTGCCAAGGTATCCGTGTCGAGGATCCGGAAGATCTCGCCGCCGCGATCAAGGCCGGCAATGCCGAGCGTGATCGCCCAACAGTCATCGACGTCATTGTTACCCGCGATCCAGGCAAAATGTTACCGGCGGTCGACAGTCGCGTCCTAAAGGTGGAGAAGGGCGACCGCCCGGTTTGAGGCTCGGTTTCCCCACTCCCTATCCCTTCCCCCTGAATGGGGGAAGGCCAGGATGGTGGTGACTTGGCACACCACTTGCTGCTGTACTCATTGAGGTTGGCAGGACGCCACTTATGAGGAGCAGAAAATGAGCACGTATAAACCGAACCGCAACGATCTCGACGATTTGGATTTTGGCGATAATTCAGATGCATACAGAAATTTTGAAGAATCGGTGATGAAAGCTTTAACCATCCATCCCGGCAACGAGAACTACTTCGAAGGCTATGTCGAATAGGAAGAATCGACCGTTCTAGAATGCGGAAAGGCGGCTTCTCTTTAGATGCCGCCTTCCAAAGACCGAATAGCGCCGCACCGCGATCTTGCGTGGCGGCGTTTTGTTATTCTGCTGCTTGTTTCTCGGCCAACTCGGCGAGAATTTCGTCCGTGTGTTCACCGTGCATGGGGGCCGGGCGTCGCACCGCGCCGGGGGTCCCCAACAGTTTAATGTGTACGCCAAGGGTCTTGGTTTTGCCCGCACTCGGATGGTCGATTTTCTCCACCATTTTGCGCGCCTGGGTCTGCGGATCGTTGTAGACCTGCACGTGATCCATCACCGGACCACAAGGAACCCCTTCCGCATTGATCAGATCGAACCAGTGCTGGTTGGTGTTGGTTTTGAAGAATCCGGCAAGAATTTCGCTGAGTGCGTCGTTATTGGCGACACGGTCTTTCTTCGTTTTAAAGCGCGGATCGTCGATTAGCTCCTCGCATCCAAGTACCTTGCAGACCTTGGCCCAGAACCGCTCCGATGCGGCACCGATGCAGAAATGGCCGTCCTGGGTCGGGAAAATCTGGTAGGGAGCGCTGCCACGATGCTTTTGACCGAGCTTGGGCGGTTGCTCACCGGTCGCGAAATAGTACCCCGCCTCGTAGACGCCGAGCGCGATTCCCGACTCGAACAACGAGACATCGATTTGTTGGCCGACTCCCGTGCGCTCCCGTGCTGCCAGCGCCGTTAACACACCGATGCAGCCATTCATACCGCCGCAAAGGTCAGTGATCGGGATCGGTAAGCGGTGCGGTCCCTCGTCTTCGTGTCCGGTGACAGCCGCGAGCCCCGTCATTGATTGGCTAATGAGGTCGAATCCGCCGCGCGGCGCATAGGGGCCGGTTTGGCCGAAACCCGAAATAGAGCAATATACGACGCGTGGGTTGATCGCCTTGATGGCCTCGTAACCGATACCGATCCGATTCGCCGTGCCCGGTTTAAAATTCTCGACGATAACGTCGACATCCATGGCCAGTCGCTTGAAGTTCTCGAGACCCTCCGGCGATTTGAGATCGAGAATCATGCTTCGCTTATTGCGGTTCCAGATCATGAAAGGAGCACTTTGGTCGCCAACGAAGGGGGGCGTCACGCGCATGTCGTCGCCGACATCCGGTCGTTCAATTTTGATTACGTCGGCGCCCTGATCCGCGAGTAACATCGCGCAATAGGGGCCGGAAAGGTTGGAGGTAAGGTCGAGGACCTTGATGTGCGACAGCGCCATTTCCATTGATATTCTCCTTATCAGTACCGCCGTAGTATAGCACCGGGCGGAAAGTCATTCATTATCTCGTCTAAATAATCCGCTTTTCGCGCAACCCGGCCAAAGTGTCCGCGTCGTAGCCGAGCGCACTCAGCACGTCATCCGTATGTTCACTTAATTGAGGGGCGCGGTGGCGAATTTCACCGGGTGTTTTCGACAATTTTACCGGTGTCGAGGTGATCGGCGCCGGTTTGGCCATGCCAGGATATGCGACCTCAGTCAGCATGCCACTTTCCTGGATATGCGGGTCCTCCAGCGCCTCCTGAAGGTTATAGACTGGCCCAACTGGAATGCGATGTTCCTCCAGAATATCCATGGCTTCTTTGGTGGTTTTGTCAGCACACCATATCTGCATGCGGGCGCTGATTTCGGCGCCGTTCTCCGCTCGGTCGTCATCTGTCGCGAAGCGTTCTTCGGTCAGCCAGTGATTGTCGCCCATCAGTGACGCCCAGCGCTCGTACATGGGTTGGCCCGCACAAATCACGTAGATATGCCCGTCCTTGGTCGCGAACAGATCCGAGGGTGCGGAGACCTGGCCCCGATTGCCGGTCGGCACGCGACCACGCTGAGTGACGTGTTCTTCGGTCATAATCGAGTTGGTGGTCATCAGTGCCGTCGCCAACAGAGCGCCTTGGACCTCCTGGCCCTCGCCGGTCGCGTTACGGTGCATGATTGCCGCCATCGTTCCGAAGGCGCAGAGGCCGGCGGTGCCGTAATCAACCCAGGGACCAAAGGATTTGGCCGGTTGGCTTGGCGATCCACTCATAATCATATTGCCGCTCATCGCCTGTGCCACGGAATCGAATCCGACCTTTTTCGCATAAGGCCCGACGGTGCCAAAGGCGGTGTTGGTGACCAGGATAATGTCGGGCTTAATCGCCTTTAGACTGTCGTAATCGAGCCCGAGGCCTTGCAAGGCGCGGGGTGGCATATTGGCGATGACGACGTCCGCTGTCGCGATCAACTTGTCTTGTATTTCGCGCCCTTCGGGTTTGGTAGGATTGAGAGTGACGCCTTTCTTGTTCCGGTTACACTGCATGAACATGCTGCCGGAGCCAGGCTGGTCGCTCATCTCGTAATTGAACCTATCCTCGCCGCCGTCGACTTTTTCCACCCGGATCACTTCCGCGCCGAGATCGCCCAAGAGCGCCGCGCACCATGGTCCCGCAATATACCGACCAAAATCCAAAACCCTAATACCGTCCAAGACACCAGGCATTGCTATGTCTCCCCCTATGCTCACCAATATTCTTGTTAGGTGATTTACCCCAGCCGGGGTGAAAGGGAAGCGGCGCGACGATCAAGTATCGGGGATATCGATGCGCTGTGTCTGTTCCCCGGCGCAATGGAGTTGCCACATTTCGCGGAACCCGTTTTCAAGGGCGTGAACGCTCCGTGCCGTATCGAATAGGGGGGGGCGCTGTCATGCGCGTCTTCCAAGCGTCGGCGCAGATTGATCCGCGGGTCTGAATCTTGCGCGATACGGATCGCCAGAGCGATAAATTCTGCCCAAGACCCGGTGATGAGTTCCGGTAGCCCGCGGCCCGCAGCGCGCTAGCCGAGACCCTTGAGGCGAAATGATTACCAAGCCCCGTGATCACGGGAAGGCCACCATAACATATCGCAGGTCGTCACATGGCCGTCATAAGTGCCTGTATCGAGCGCGAGATCTGCGAGCCATGTTTGCGCCATCTGCTCCGGCTTCGGTACACGACCGGCAAATAAGAGACGCTCGTCCTCGACGCCGCGACTTTCGGCTTCCTTGCGCAGGTTGAACTGCGCCAAGGGGTTTTTCTCCAAGAGCCACAACACGCTGCCGTTGACTGCTGTCATGATTTCGCACTACGCATCAAAAACATCTGGCGTGATCTTGAATCCTAGATTGAAGGAGCAAAATACGACGGCATCCTCGGACCGCCCTTGACCAGCGCGGGAAACGGGAGCGATGGAAATCGGTTGGTTGTCGTCCGTGATCAAGTAGCAGTACGGTAAATATGCCGGTGCTTCGCTGTAATGATCCAAGTGATCCGGCGGCGATACCGTCCGGTCCGCAAACACATAATCGATGAAGCCGACGCCGTTCGATCCTGGGGAAACCGATATTAGGCGACCTGGATCGGTGCCGGTCTAAGGGCCATGGTATCCAACCGATTGCTACGAATCTGGCCGCTGAGGTCGATCAGGATATCTACGTCATCTTCGTGAAAGTGCTGAGCCGAATCCTCATCTGAGAGATCGCTTAGGTCGACGAAGCGGTCGACTGTGTCGACGATACGTTGCCGAAAGGAGCTGCCGTCATTGTCGCCATGGGAATAAGCTATGACTTCAAAGCCTGCGCGGTCGTGATGGGCGAAAAGACCCGCGATTAGACGACTGATGGCGTGATCTCGAAAATCCGTCGAGAGATAACCGAGACGCATTCGCTGCTTTGGTGCGGGTTCGGTGTCATGAGAATAGGGTTTAGCGCCACGTCGCGCGAGCTTGCTGGAGATCCCCTCCGCGAGAAGCCGCGCGACCTGGAGGTTTGCGGACACATCCTCTAGCCGGGCGCCATGCCACGTTCCACTGCATCCTGCGTGAGGGCCTCGAGGTGCTCCTCCGTCTCGTCGAATCCATCCCAATAGCAGGCGTGCCGCCGTTCGAAATACAATTGCGCGGCCGCGAGGTCATCGTTCGGCGAAAGTTCCTCCACTCTGGGTCGTCGTGACTGTCGGTTTTCGATTGGCGCTTGGGGAAATGTGGATCTTCGCGAGCGTAACGCCGCGTTTACGGTTCTCCTGCAAGGCGGCGACGAGCCCGGTTTGGGTAAGGGGGTAGTCTGGATTTGCCGCCAAGGCTTTACGGTAAGCGTCCTCAGCTTCCCCGTATTTCGCGAGGCGATGTAACGCGGATCCCAGATTGCACAAAGCGTTAGCGTAATCTGGTTTGAGGTCAGTAGCCCGTCGGAAAGCGTCCGCTGCTTCCTCGATACGATTTAATTGAAAGAAAGCCACGCCGTGCGTGCAATGGGCGCTCGGTAACTCCGGCCATTTTGCTATGATCGTCCGAGTTACGATCTCCGCGTCGCGTTACTTGCCGTCACGCTGCAGGGCAATCACCCGCGCGAGCAAGGAGGCCGGCGATGCAACTAATGCGTTCACACAATAAACTTACGGTCTTGCTTAAAACCCGGCAAGCCGCACGCCCACGCAAAGTAAAGGCGGCAAAGGCCGCCAATACCAATATTTGTGCTCTGGGAGACGGACGCCGTCAAGCCGCGAGGCTGCTATCCCGCCATGCAGAAGTGCTCTTGCACGATTGACAGACACGTTCTCCGTAATGGCTCGACGTAAATTTTGTCGAGCACATCAAGCATTTGCGCTCTTTTTTTTCATGCTTGCGATCGGAAGTCGGTTTTTTGTAGTTAGATGACTGAGAGGCCATTTCTTCGCTTCACCTGTGCTCAAAAAGAGCGAGGAACATAGAGCAGCTAATTTTTTGCTGCAACAAAAATCACACATTTATGACATATTTTTATTGTCATTTAATTGTGAAATAGAGAAATTTACGCGTTATCATGGCATGTTATATATAACTCTCTTTTAAAGAAAGTGCGGCGCTTCATCGCAGGCGATATTGAAGTGCTTCGATGATTTCCCGCGTCATTGTCTCTATTGTGCATTTTGGTTCCCATTCTGGGTAGTGCATTTGGAACCGTCTGAGGTCGTTGATATACCAGATGTGGTCCCCTGTGCGGTTTGCCTCGTCGAGGCTCCAATTCATTGGTCCGCCGGTGATATCCGGCGCATAGGTCAATGGTTTCTAAAACCGAGCAATTGGCGTAGGTGCCGCCGCCCATATTGTAAATTTCGCCCGCTCGCGGCGCTCCGAAGACAGACTAGAAGGCCCGCGCGAGATCGTCACTGTGCAAATTATCCCGCACTTGTTTGCCTTTATATCCGAAGATCGTACAGAGCATATCGGTCACTGCGCATCGGCCAAGATAGGCGAAGAAACCGTGTGATTGAGCACCGGAATGCGCCGGCCCGGTCAAGCCGCCGCCGCGAAAACAAGCGGTTTTGAAACCGAAATTGCGGCCGTATTCCTGCACCAATAGGTCGCCCGCCACCTTTGAGACGCCAAATAAGCTGTGAACGGATGCGTCGATGGACATTGTGTCGTCAATGCCATGGATGGCAAACCGATGGTCGGGCGCGAGAGACCAGCGGGTTGCTTACTCGATCAAGGGCAACTCGTTCGGCGCATCGCCGTACACTCTGTTGGTACTCATATTTAAGAACACGGCGTTCGGACAGTGCGCCTGAAAAGCTTCAAGCAGTACCAATGTGCTGTTGGCGTTGACCGTGAAATCGGTGAACGGGTCGTTGGCTGCCCAATCGTGTGATGGCTGGGCGGCAGTATGGATCACAACGGCGATATCCTCTCCGGATTCCTTGAAAAGCGCGCCGATCTTATCTTGATCTCGGATATCGATATCTTCGTGGCGTTCTGTAAGATCGCGCTATCCGCCGGGATTGGACTTCGCCCAAAGTCCTCGTTTAGAGGCCCGAGCGTCCTCTTCGTCGACGACGTAGCGTTCGGTTTGTTTTCGGATCGCCTTGGCCCAGCCGCTGCGGACCATGCCTTCGTTGATGTCGCGCTGGCCGCGATAGCAGGTCGCGCAATCGGCGGCACCCTTAACTTTCAGTTCGATATCGCAGGATGAATGCCAACCGTCCGCCAGTTGGATCAATTGTGACCAGGCGACCACGCCGCATTACATTTTGGCATCGTCGATTTGGCAAATAGCGTCAATCTTGGGCGCGCTGATGCCGAATAGTCGGAGTAATCGTTCGCCAATCAGTATCGTATTCCGCGACTTAACCGATGCATAGCCGATCACTTCCTCCGCTGCGACTGGCGGGGAGAATAGAGCTGAGCTCAGCAGACTGCAGTATACACCGACAACAATGGCCATATGTCTCGCCATTGCGTGCATTCTTACTCCCTCGCCGCGGCTATTGGTCGGGTCGGGAGTGCTGCGCCGCAATCTACATCGCCGTCGCAACAGGGCGCGAGATTGGTTTTGCAGCGGACGCATTGCGCATGTCCATGTACGTAGTCCATTGGTGTCGGTGCGCCGCACCAGGGACAAAATATGTGCGTGGAATCACTCATATTGGTAATTCTAGCACAAAACCACTGCGTCTTATTAACCGTAACTGTTAATCCAGTAGTTTGCCAACCCGCGCCAGTGATTTAGGCGTTTTCATGGTGTATTGTTCGCAATAATAACCGATAAGACGTGCGACTTCGGCTTTGCCCATGGCGTCCATTGTCGCGCACGGCGCTTTACCGAACCGCAGAGCTAAGCCAGCCCCCATATCGATTTCAGCGGGACTCGCCACTTCTTCGTCGAGTTCTTGTAGGACAGGCAGGAACGTTGCGCCCCAAAGGCGGTCGGCGATGGTGGCATCCGCCTCGGCATCCGGCGCTGGGGCCTCGCCGATATCCCACTTGCCATTGTCGGCACCCATTTCCTTGACCTTATCTGTTGGTTTGTAGAACGCGCCATGCGGCTCCAGATTTTCCGCCGCATGCGCCATCGTCTGCATGCCGACAAGGTTCATGACCAGGAAGGGGCCTGCGGCAATCCCCAGTTCGTCTTGGGCGACGCGGTCGATTTGCGCCGATGATCCGAGGCCTTCCTCAAGCAGTCGCACCGCCTCGTTCGAATACGGACAGAAGAATCGGTTGAGCGCGAACCCGTAACTGTCACGGCACAGGATTGGTTTTTTCGACGTCGCGTTACAAAAAGCGACCGCGCTGTCGATGATATCTTGGCGAGTTTTGTCACCGCGCACGACTTCGACGATGGGGTTGATGGCGGCGGGATTGAAATAGTGCAGGCCGAGAAACTGGCTCGGGTCGGTGACGGCTTCCGCCAATCCATTGACTGTCAGGCAACTTGTGTTTGTTGCGACTACCGAGCTGTCGCGCAAGACTGGGTTCAAGCGGCCGTAAAGCTCCGCCTTCAAGTCGAAGCGCTCGAACACGGCCTCAATGATAAGATCTGCCTCACCGGCGAGCTCGATCCCCGTGCCGCCGCTCAACCGTGCTTTCGCCGCTGCAGCATCGGCTTCGCTCATCCGACCTTTCTCGGCGTTCCGGTCATAGAAGCCACCGACGGTCGCGATCGACCGTTTCACTGAGTCCTCAGAGATATCGATCATGCGCACGTCGATGCCGTGTTGCGCGATATTCGTTGCGATGCCGGATCCCATTGTGCCGGCTCCGATGATAGCGACGGTATTGAATGTCATGCCAATTTCCCTGCTCAAAATTCTTGTGGCGGATGCTAACGGCTCACCCCGACCAGGCCAATACCTGAAAACGTGAAGGGGCAGACTTCGATAACGAAATTACCAGTTCTATTTCCCGGTCATACCCCTTATGAATTATAGCGGGATTTATCGAACACCGTGGCCAAGGTGCGGGCCACGTTCAATGTATTGCTATGATTAGGCTCACTTTGTGGGAAGGGCCTGAAATGAGAGGAAGAAATATGAAGCAGTTATTGGCCGTCTTGGCGTTTGGAATGTTTTTGTTCACTGGGTCCGCTCATGCGGCGGGATCAAGCGATGCGCCTGCCGCGACGGACTTGGCGGAAATGTTGGCCGCGCGCGATCATATCAAAGCCGAGCGTTATAAGGATGCCATTCCTCAGTTACAGAGAGTGGTCGCGCAGCAGCCGCAGAACGCCGACGCTTGGAACCTGCTGGCTTATAGTCAGCGTAAGATGGACGATCTCACGGCGTCGCTTGAAAATTATAAAAAGGCGTTGAGCATCGATCCGTCTCATAAGGATGCGTATGAGTATCTGGGCGAACTTTATCTGCGGATGGGCAATCTGGCTAAAGCCGAAAAACAACTAAAGCGGCTGGATAGTTTGTGCTCCTTCGGATGTGACCAAATAGATGAGCTAAAAGCCGCCATCGCGGCCTATAAGAAGAAAAAGGGATAATTCTGACCGTTCTGTATGGCTCAATCTTGAAAATTTGAACTGTTTGACTACATCTTTTGCCGTGTGGTCCCGGAATTCGAACGTCACACGGCGTGATTTTGCTTTAAACGGGGGAAATATGATCGAAATCGATCATCTGACGAAGCAATTCGGGCCTATCACCGCAGTAGAGGACGTCGGCTTCAACGTCGCGCGCGGCGAAGTGGTCGGATTTCTCGGCCCGAACGGCGCCGGCAAGTCCACGACGATGAAAATGGCCACGGGATTCTTACGGCCTACATCTGGAACCGCACGGATCTGTGGCTTCGACGTGCTGGAAGACCCGCTCGAGGTCAAAAAAAGGATCGGCTATCTGCCGGAAGGGGCGCCGATGTGGCCGGATATGACCGCAGCCGCCTTCCTGAAATTCATCGGTCGGGTGCGCGGCTTCAGCAAAGCAGAGGCGGATCAACGGATCGCGACCGCGATTGAGAAAACCCAACTCTCAGGTGTCTTAGAGCAGCCTATCGATACGCTTTCAAAGGGATACAAGCGCCGCGTTGGATTGGCGCAGGCGCTGCTACACGATCCCGAGGTTCTTATCTTGGATGAGCCAACCGACGGTCTCGATCCAAACCAAAAATACGAAGTCCGCGAATTGATCCGAGGGATGGCCGACGACAAGGCCATCGTCGTCTCGACACATATCTTGGAAGAAGTCGAAGCGGTGTGCAGCCGGGCGGTGATTATCGCCAAAGGGCGAATCGTTGCCGATAGCACACCGGAAGACCTGTTGAGCAAGGCGCCGAATCATAATGCGGTGACTATCCGCGCAGTTGAAACCGCCGCCGTTCGTTCGGCTTTGGAAGGTGTGGCTGGTATTTCTGAAATTGAGGCGCTTGGAGAAGATAGGCTTCGGATACGCCCAGAGACCGGTGCCGTGATAATCGACGCCGTTGGCGCCGCCTTGCGGGAGAAAGCTATCGCGGTCGATGAATTACATGTGGAGCGTGGCCGGCTCGACGATGTTTTCCGCCAAATTACGGCGACGGGGTAAGAGATGCAGAACACGATGATCATCTTTCGGCGCGAGATGGCCGGGTATTTCGCAACCCCTCTAGCGTATGTCTTTATTATCATTTTTCTGGCGCTTTCTGGTGCGCTGACTTTTTTCGCCGGTGGTTTCTTCGAGAGCGAGCAGGCTAGTCTCCGATCATTCTTCAATTTTCACAGCTGGCTCTATCTGATCCTGATCCCGGCGCTTTCGATGCGCCTTTGGGCAGAGGAGCGCCGCAACGGTACGATTGAATTGTTAATGACTCTTCCGGTGACCTTGGCCCAGGCGGTAATGGGTAAGTTTCTCGCTGCATGGTGTTTTACCGGTGTGGCGTTGGCGCTAACTTTCCCAATTTGGATTACCGTTAATTATCTAGGTGAGCCCGACAACGGTGTGATTGTCGCCGGATATTTCGGCAGTTTTTTGATGGCTGGCGGATTTCTCGCCGTTGGATCGTTCGTCTCCGCTCTTACAAAAAACCAGGTCATCGCGTTTGTCGTGTCTGCGGCATTGTGTTTCCTGTTCATCGCAACCGGCACTTCAGTCGTCATCAACGCATTGACCGAATGGGCGCCCGGAGGATTGATCGATTTTGTCCGCTCACTCAGTTTTACGGATCACTACTCGGCGATCGCACAAGGCAAGCTCGACCTAAGGAATGTGTTCTATTTCTTCTCGGTGATCGTTTTGTTTTTGTTTCTCAACGGTGTGGCCGTCGAACGGTCGAAAGCCAGTAGTTAGGGAGGGCGCGGCATGATAACCGGTATAATCAATAATCGCGGCGTCGCCACAGCAATTGGCGTGGTGGCCATTGTATTCTTCATCGCCTTAAATTTTGGAGCCTCGTCGCTCACCGGCGCACGGGTCGACCTGACCCAGGACAAGTTATTCACCTTGTCGGAGGGGACCCGCAATATCTTGAAATCCCTCAATCGTCCGGTGACGCTGAAGCTCTATTATTCGCGCCAGTTGGGTGAAGCGGCGCCACCTTTCGGTCTGCACGCGAGCCGCGTGCGCGACATGCTGAATGAGTTTGCGTCGGTGTCGGCTGGAAACCTCACTATTGTCGAACAGGATCCCGAGCCGTTTTCCGAAGTCGAAGATACAGCGGTTGAAGCGGGCCTTCAGGGTATTCCGCTCGATGAAAGCGGAGAGAAAGTCTATTTCGGTATAATCGGTGAGGCGGGTGACGCCAAGGGCGTTATTCCGATGTTCCAGATCGATCGAGATCGTTTCCTGGAATACGACTTGGCTCGCATGGTCTCCAAGTTACAGAATCCGGACGCGGCGCGGATCGGCGTATGGACCAGTGCACCAATGTTCGGCGACATGACAGCGCGGATGCGTGGCGCGCCGACGGAACCTTGGGCTGTGATCACACAGATGCAGGGCAATTTCGCGGTTCGGCAATTGGTATTGCCGGAGCAGCTAGGCGAGGACGTCGATCTGTTGATCCTGGCTCATGCGGCGTATCTAAACGATCAAGAGCTCTACGCTATTGATCAGTATTTGATGCGGGGCGGTAAGGCCATGATCTTCGTCGACCCCTTTAATGAAGGTGCAGCCAGCCGGCGCTTCGCGGTGGGCGCGGTGCCCGAATCCTCTAATCTGAAAAAACTGTTCGATGCTTGGGGCGTATCCGTCACGGAGAACAAGCTGGCCGCCGACATGAGCCTGGCGCGGCTCGTGAATGCCGGGTCGGAGCAACAAATCGTCCCAGCGCCTTATATTACTTGGCTGCAGCTGGGCGTGGACAATATTTCCAAAACTGATCTTGTGACCTCAAACCTCAATCGTTTGAATCTTGCGAGTGCTGGGGCGATCAGTCTGAAGGACGACGCGCCGCTTAAGGGCGAGCCGCTCTTTTGGACGACCACGGATTCTCAATTAGTCGATGTGAAGAACATTTCAGGTCAACGGCCTGATATCCGCGGCATGGTCGAGCGTTTCAAAGCCAGCGGTGAAAAACAAATCCTCGCGATGCGGCTGACAGGGTCCGTGAAATCCGCCTTCCCCGATGGAGCTCCGAAAGAACCGGAGCCTGAGAAGAAGGAAGAACCCGAAAGTGATAGCGGCAAGACTGCCGACGAAAAAGCTTCTCAGGACAATGCCGAGAAAGAAAAGGTTAAACCGAAGCCGCATGTTGCCGAATCTCAGGAGCCGGTCAACCTGATCGTCGTCGCCGATACGGACATGCTCTCGAACGCATTTTGGGTGCAAATGCGCCAATTCTACGGTCGGCGTTTCACAACTCCCGTCGCCAATAACGGCGACTTCGTCCTGAATGCTGTTGAAAACCTCTCCGGATCCAGTGATCTGATTGGTTTGCGCAGCCGAGGTTCCGCACATCGCCCGTTCACGAAAATTGAAGAAATGCAGGAAGCCGCGCAGGAGCAATTCAAATCCGAAGAACAGAGGTTGATGCGCCAACTTGAGGAGACGGAGAAAAAACTCCTGACATTGCAAGGTGGTCCCCTATCGGTAGAGGGTGCCGACGCGCCGAAGTCCCTGACTGAAGAGCAAAAGGCGGAAGTGCAGAAGTTCACCGATGAGCTGTTGGTCACGCGAAAAGCGTTGCGTCAGGTACGACATGACCTGCGCAAGGATATCGATAGCCTGCGCAATCGCCTGAGTTTCCTGAACATCGCTCTGGTGCCGTTTCTGGTGACGATTGCCGCGGCCGGCTTGGGCGCGGCGCGGATTCAGCGGCGTAAGCGCGCGGTTACCGCCAACGGCTAACCCGCGCGGTGCCGGACGGCAGGCACATAAGTGATGGTGGAGCGACCTGGTCGAACGCCTGAGTTCAAGCACGAAACTTGTCGCGACTGAGTGCGATGCTTGGAGCTTACGATCAACGTTTTCTTTGATTTATAGCTGTTAAAGCCCTACAAGTGTGGCGCTTTTCGGGACAGGGTAGGATTGAATGAACGCCACCCCAAGATCATTGGACGAACTCCGGCAAGAGATCGACGCCATCGACCGGCAGGTGCATACGCTGATACAGCAGCGCGGCGGGTTGGCGGGCGAGATTGCCGAGATTAAGAAACGCGACGGCTTGGACAAGGTGCGTCCCGGTCGTGAGGCCGCGCTGATGCGTGAACTGGTGGCGCGCCATGAAGGTGCGTTTCCGGCCGGCGCGGTGCTGCGGATTTGGCGAGAGATCATCTCCTCGCTGGTGCTGATGGAAATGCCGGATTACTCGATTGCCGTCTATGCCGCCGGAGACGATCAGGGTTATTGGGACCTGGCGCGCGATCAGTTCGGTAGCCGGACGACGATGACCGCGCATCCGAGCGCCCGGGATGCGATTTCTCAAGTCTTCGACGGTGCGGCTGCCTTGGCGGTAGTGCCATGTCCGACGCAAGATGAGCCTGGTACCTGGTGGCCAAACCTGTGTGCGCAGAATGCGCCGCGAATTCTTTACCGTCTGCCGTTCTTCGGGCGTGGGAATGCGCGGGGCGGTTCCGGCGATGCGCCCGATGCCCTGGCGATCGGCCGAATGACATCGGAAGAGACCGGCGATGATCGGACGGCGATGGTGCTTGAGACGGGCGGTGATCTCAGCCGATCCGGTCTCGCGGAGATCCTGACGGCGGCGAGTTTGCGACCTACATTACTGGCGCCGAGTGCCGCCGGTGCGCGCCTTTGTTATGCGGAAGTCGAAGGTTTCGTCGCATCCGATGACATGCGCCTGCAGATGTTAGCTGCCCGCGACACGATTGAACGTATGACGGTCATCGGGAGTTATGCGGCGCCAATGGGCGATCCTGCATCCCCGAGTGCCGACAAGGGAGATTGAGGAATGACGAATCCGATACCGAAGCCCGGGATCATGGATGTCCTGCCCTATGTGGGCGGTCTCCATACGGTAAAGGGCATTGCTAAGGTCGTTGTTCTTGCGTCGAACGAGGGCCCGTTGGGCGCCAGTCCACGGGCGATCGAGGCGTATCAGAAAGAATCCGGGAAACTACATCTTTATCCCGATGGTGACGCCGGGGAGCTGCGGGCCGCAATTGGGGAGCGATTTGGGCTCGATCCGGAGCGCATTGTATGTAGTGCCGGATCCGACGAAGTGATTTCGCTGATGATCAGCGCCTATGCCGGCGTTGGTGACGAAGTGCTCTACACGGAACACGGTTTTCTCATGTATCCGATCAATGCGCGGTCGGTTGGTGCGACGCCGGTCGCCGCGCCGGAAACCGATCTGACAGCGGATATCGACAAGCTGCTGGCATGCGTGACCGAACGCACGAAGATGGTGTTCTTGGCGAACCCGAACAATCCAACCGGCAGTTATGTTTTGGTAGAAGAACTGAGGCGTTTGCATGCGGCTTTGCCGAGCCATGTTCTGTTGGTGATCGATGCGGCCTATGCGGAATATGTCAGCCGAAACGATTATGCGTCGGGCGTGGAATTAGTCGAACAGTTCGAAAATGTCGTCATGACGCGAACTTATTCCAAAGTGTTTGGCCTGGCCGCTGTGCGCCTCGGTTGGGCGTATTGTCCGGCGCACGTCGCCGATGTGCTGAACCGGGTGCGGAACCCCTTCAATGTGACCAGTCCGGCACAGGCCGCGGGAATTGCGGCGGTGGGCGATCTCTCGCATACGGACGCCGCTGTCGCCCATAACGATGAATGGCTGCCGCGCTTCACGGCGGATCTTCAGGGCCTTGGATTAGAAGTTGCCCCCTCCGTCGGTAATTTTGTTTTGGTACGATTCAGAGAAGCGGCGCGTGCGCAATCAGCCTACGACCATTTGTTGAGCCGTGGCGTCATCACCCGAATGATGGGCGGCTACGGATTGCCTGATGGTTTGCGCGTTACCATCGGCCTCGAATCGGAATTGAAGGCCGTCATCGACGGCTTAGCCGAGCATCGCAAATTAGCATGAGTCAATCCGAACCTCTTTTCGAGCGTATGGCGCTGATCGGCCTCGGCTTGCTTGGCTCTTCCCTGGCGCTTGTCGCGAAACGCAAAGGTCTAGCTGGGCATGTTGCCGGCTCCACCCGCAGCAAGGAGACACGGGACCGCGCGTATGAGCTCGGTTTTCTCGACAGCGTGCATGAGACGGCCTTAGAAGCTGTAGCAGGTGCGGACCTCGTGGTCTTGTGCTCGCCGGTCGGCACCTATGGTGATTTGGCTGAAGCGATGGCGCCGGGCTTACGACGAGGGGCTATCGTGACGGATGTCGGATCGGTCAAGCAGGCCGTGGTCCGCGATGTGGGGCCGCATATGCCGGCGGGTGTGTATTTGGTGCCAGGGCATCCGGTCGCCGGCACCGAACAGTCGGGTCCCGACGCAGGTTTTGCCGAGTTGTTCGAGGATCGTTATTGCATTTTGACGCCGCCGCCTGGGACCGATGAGGTGGCGATCGAGAAGATCGCGGAATTTTGGCGTCGCGCTGGTAGCATGATAGAGATCATGGATCCCCATCACCACGACCGGGTTTTGGCCATCACCTCGCATTTGCCGCATTTAATCGCTTACACGATTGTCGGCACCGCTAGTGATTTAGAAACTCAGCTGCTTCGTGAAGCGGCCGAGAACAGTGATGTGGTCCGGACCCGGGAAGTCATCCGTTATTCGGCCGGTGGGTTCCGGGATTTCACGCGCATCGCGGCGTCACCGCCGGAGATGTGGCGTGATATTTTTCTGAACAACCGAGAGACCGTTTTGGAAATGCTGGGCCGTTTCACCGAGGATTTAACGGCGCTACAGCGCGCCATTCGGTGGGGTGAGGGCGATAAGCTCTACGATTGGTTCGAGCGGACCCGCGGAATTCGCCAAGGAGTCGTGGATATGCGCCAGGCGGGAAGCTTCAATCCTGTCGAGCAGAAGGACGAGCCGGAGACTGAGTGAGCAGCGGTGGCAAATCCGCGAGCTTTATGGGTCCGAGGAAGAAGGCGCCGTCTTGCGCGGTTATCGGGACCGTCAGGACCCGTCGCCCGTCGCTCGGTGATGTCTTTGCCAATAAATTCAGTGTGACACGAGATGCTGGTAGGATGTCTCGGCGTAGTAGATTGGCTTCGGCCAATGCTTCCAGAGTTTCCTCGTAGCCGCGAATGTCCGCGGTCAACGCACCAATCGGCCGCATCCGGGTATCGAGCGCCATGGTGCCGTTGGCCCGAAGGTCGAGTGCGCCCCAAATCATATTCAGCCAATGAACTTCGAGGGTTCCACCCGAGCGGCGCCATTCCGAAATCGCGTGGAAAACGGTGTTGCCGTCAAGTGGGCTGAGAAAAACCACCTTGGCTTTGATACTGCCGATGGTGTCGCCGAGGATTGGGGCGTGTAGTGCCGCCAGTGCAATTTGTTCCGCCGCGACGCTAATTTCGAAAGCCGGTTCGGTGTGCGCGATCGGCGGGTGGTCAGGTCGAACAATATTCGCCAAGACACGGTTTGTTTTTATCAGATTTCCGCGATCCGCTTCAGTAATTTGGACACCCTTCAACACCAAGGATAGCGCCTCTAAATTTCCCGAATCGCCGATCACCGCGACACCTTCAATGCCGGTGGTATTGGCGGTAAAATCACCTTCATCCTCTTGGCCGCGATAACGCATCTGCTGGGCGCCGAACGCCTCAAGCCGGTATCGCCTCATATCCCAAGGTTGGAGGTCCAAGTGCAGTTTCTCGCTCCGCCAAGACAGTCCGACTGCAGGATTGGATGCGTCAGGCGCAGAGATCTTGATGCGCACGAGGAATGGGAATCCCGTGGTCTTGATTGGACCGTGATTGACGGTGAAACCATCTCGCCGTTGCTCGTCAATCCAGTTATGAAGAAGCTCCTCGCCGATTGACGCCGTATAGAGCCAATAGGCGGGATAGCCGAACAAGACGAAGGCCAATAGAATCGCCGGCCCGATAAGCACGCGTTTTGAAAGCATGGACACTCCTGGCGCCAATACTTATAAGGCGGGACAGGCGGCGTAAAGTGTCCTCATTTTGGCGCGGCCGAAACTTCTGAATGTAAGAGTCAGTTTATGGTAGAGAGCCGATTCAAATCGAATATGACGCTTCTCTCTACTTGGCGCAGTCCGGCGCAGAATGAAAAATTGAAACAAGATTGGCTCGACACCGTGCCGGCGGCGGAATCCGCTTGGATTTTCGCTTATGGATCGTTGCTATGGGATCCGGGGTTTGAGTATGAGGAATCACGCCCGGCCACGATTTACGGGTATCATCGCCGGTTCTGCATTTACTCACACATCTACCGCGGCACACCGAAGCGACCGGGATTGGTCTTTGGGCTCGATCGTGGCGGCTCCTGCCGGGGACGTGTCTTCCGGGTGGCACCCGATGCGGCGCGTCAAGTGTTGGGCGTGATTTGGGACCGAGAGATGGTCTACCGTGTCTACTTGCCGCGGACACTCAGTGCTCATGCGGAGGAGGATCGCATTGAGTGCCGCACGTTCGTTGCCAATCCAAGTCACGAGCAATATGCGGGGAAGATGGACGTGATGCATACGGCCGCGATGATCGCAGGCGCTTCCGGCAAGGCAGGGGCCAACAGCGATTATCTGGACAACACGCTTTCTCATTTGCAAGAATTGGGTTTGCAGGACGGTCGATTATTGCGGTTACGGACGGAAGTCCGACGTTATCTTGATGAGCGAAGATGCTGACCGCCCGCTTCGCCGACGCTCTGTCATGTGCGCAGGACTGGCATCGCCCACAGATGCGCAAAGGCAGCTCTGCTCCGTATATCGCGCATTTGCTCTCTGTTGCGGCGCTCGTTCTCGAAGCCGGCGGCACCGAGGATGAGGCGATTGCCAGTTTATTGCATGACTCCATTGAGGATCAAGGAGGATCGGCCGTAGGCGAAACTATTTCCGCAAAGTTTGGCCCCAACGTATTGGCTATTTATTGTGCGCGAGTGTTCCGATTGGGATGGTGATGGAGCCAAGCCGTCGTGGCGGCAACGTAAGGAGAGCTTTGTTGCGTCCATTGCCGAGATTTAAGCACCCGGCCGGCTCGTCCTGGCTGCTGACAAATTACATAATGCCCGTGATTTGCGCGAGGGTTACCGGGTGTTAGGCGACGGTCTCTGGCACAGATTCAATGGCGGTAGGACAGGTAGGTTGTGTTATTACCGTGCCGTGGCGGATGCATTGGAGCAGGCGTTGGCACCGAAACGCATCGTGGACGAATTGCAGCGGGTCGTCAGGGAACTCGAAGAGCTGGCGGCGGTGGGACATAAGTCATGAAGCGGCAAGGGGCAAACTATCTGGATGGTTGGCGCGTGCGCGTACACTAGGCCTAGTCTACGCGGCCCTTTGCGGCATGCTGATCTCCTCGGCTTGGTTTTCGGGCATCGCCACCGCACAAATCATCGAACCGTCTCGTCCGTTCAGTCACATCGTTAGCGATTAGAATGCGACCTTCGAGCGGGTGAAACGATATCTTCAAGGGACGAGTTTCCCGAATTCAGCGACGCGGGCCAACCGTACGGTCCTCACTAAGGTGACGAGCCGCGCGCAAAAAGCAAAAACCCAAGCGTCAAAAAAAACTATCGGATTTTCAAGGCCTCTTGGCGGCCTTGGGACGGGCACCGACTTAGGATCAGCCGGGTGAAGCCGTGACGGTTGGCAAGCAACGAGAATAATACAATAACGATCTGGTGTTCTATAAAACGCGCGTACATCGGGCCGAGCTCGCCTTGGCCCATGCGGCGCAGCTCGATTCTAGTTTGGCTGAACTCGCGACCCCAAAACTGGTCCGACAATTGTTGAGCGAGCAGCCGACCCCCTTCGAAGGTGAGACTTATACAGCAGCGTTGAGCGATGCGTTCTGAATTATTCAAGCCATTGCCGTGGCGCCATTTGATTTGTGGGCGGGATTGCGGGACAAGCAAAGGGCGTTGGGAAAAGGTGTGCGCCTGTTCTTGGTCTTCGGATTGGTTTTGATTGCGCCTATATGGGGTGTCCCCCATGACGAACTCTCCCGCTGGGCCATTGCCGCGCTGACGAGCTTTACCGTTGGCAATGTTCGTATTTCCTTGCTCGACACTGCCATTGCTTTGGCGATCTTTATCGGCCTGATGTTGGCCACTAGGATGTTTCAGCGTGTCTTATCCGACCGAGTGCTGCCGCAAACCCAGCTGGAGCCCGGTATCCAACACTCCGTCGCCGCGGGATTCGGATATGTCGGAATCGTCATTGCGGCCGCTGTTGGAATTACGACGCTTGGGTTCGATCTCTCGAACATCGCGGGCGCTCTTTCCGTGGGAATCGGTTTTGGTCTGCAGAATATTGTCAATAACTTTGTCTTGGGATTGATTCTGCTGATCGAACGGCCGATCAAGGTCGGCGATTGGGTTTTCGTCGCCGGTAATGAAGGATTGGTGCGACGTATAACCGTGCGCGCAACGGAAATTCAAACCTTCCAACGCGCCTCGGTGATCGTACCGAATGCGAAGTTCTTGTCGAACTACCTCACCAACTGGACCCACAAGGATCGCAACGGGCGTATCGAAATTGCGATTGGAGTCGCTTACGGCAGCGACGTTCAACATGTTGAAGAGCTGCTGTCAAGCATCGCGAAGACACATGATGAGGTCATGGCGGTGCCGGAGCCCTTCGTTCTGTTCATAAATTTCGTTGGTAGCAGCCTCGATTTCGAACTTCGCTGTTATACAGAAAACGTGACCCGGCGAATGCGGATCGCCAGTGCGCTCAGGTTCGAGATCGACGCAGCGTTCCGAGAGGCCGATATCGAGATACCTTTCCCGCAGCATGCAGTTCATATGGCGCCCGCCAGAATGCGGCCAGCGGGTAGAAAGCGAAGTTCCGATAAAGCGTCAAAAAACCGGCGGTGCCAATAAGCTGGCTCACGCTCGGGTGCAGACAACGCCGTGGCGACACGGCTCCAAGTCTCCGCAACGGTCTTCTCGACGGTGGCCAATTTGTTGCCTGAATACCGGTACTGCATCTCACAGATTTGATGGGAGATGTCAGTCATCTTGCTCATCTGGTCTTATCCTCGCGTGGCCCATGCCGGGGGAAGACGTCAATAAGCCTAGATCGAGGTTAAAAGGGGGTCAATCGGCGATTTGGTCACCGACTCCGAATTCCCGCCGCGCTTCTTCCTCGATCCGAGTTGTGGCTGGCTCAATGGATTCTTCCAGTAGAGTCGAAAATTCACGGCGGCGCAGGCCCGGTTCTATCACCGGTAGGAATTCGATCACGACGGTTCCTGGATGTTTCAGGAATGTCCGTCGGGGCCAAAACATGCCGGAATTCAGAGCGGTTGGCACGACCGGCACGTTGCATTGCGTGTAGAGCGCGGCAACGCCCGGTAAATACGGATTCCGCGCGCCGGGCGGCGTGCGGGTGCCTTGCGGGAATATGATGATGGAGCGACCCGCATTGAGGTGCGCCTTGCAGCTGGCGACCAATCGCTTGAGCGTACTGGCCCCGCCTTTCCGGTCGATACCGATCATACCCACGCGCCACAGAAACCAGCCGAAGAATGGGAACGAGAACAGCTCCCGTTTCACGACATAGGCGCAGTCGAGGACGATAATGTTGTAAATCAGCGTATCCCAAGCCGATTGATGCTTCGAGGCAACGATAAAGGGGCCATCCGTGGGCAAATTCTCACAGCCGCGTATTTCGTACTCAATCCCCATTATTTTGCGGACCACCCAAATACAACTGCGACACCAGGAGAGGCAGCAACGCCAGAAAAACCGACGGCTCCCCAGCATGAGCGGCAGATAGAGCGGGCTTAGGAGCGTTGCCCAAAAATAGAAGACTATGGCGAAAAGGGTCGAACGAAGGGCTATCACGGGCGATCTCTTAACCGGTCAAACGAGTGAGGATGTGTCGAGTTCTGGCGATTAAATACTTGGAATACTCACCTAGAATCAAACCCGCGGTGCCTGGCCACATCCACCATTTGTCCAGCTTAACTTGTTCGGGAAAGACTGGGTGTAACAGGATCGCGGTGTTGGGCATGACATGCCGAAACTCGATGACGCTTCGGGGCATATGGTAGGCGGCGGTCACGAGGCGCATGCTACGATATCCGTGTTTACCCATCCAGATTGCGGTTTCCGCAGCGTTTCCAGTCGTATCGTCAGCCTCGTGTCCGAGTGATATGCAACAAGCCGACTCCGTCGGTGACTGCCGGGCAAGGCGCAACAGTTTTTCCACGTCGACCCCTCGGTGGACACCGGAGACGAATAGCTTGCTCGCTTTGCCTTGTTGCAGCAATTTTAATCCAGTTTGTAGGCGCAAGCTGCCGCCAGTCAGGACGACGATTGTGTCGGTAACAGTTACTGGATCTTCGATTTGTTTGGGAATGCTTTGTAAGAACGCAAACAGACCTGCGAGCCAGAATAAGAAACTGGCTCCGGCGATTCCTATAATAACTGTCCCATGTCGTTTCGATCGGCGTTGCATGTGCGACGGTCCGTTCGTCAACTCATGCGGCGCAAGGCGCGCAAAATGGTAAACCGTGCTGTCAACATAGCACCGTAGGACTCGCCGATTGGAAGCATCGCGAGCAACAGCCAATGCCAATAGGCCAGAGTTGTCGGTGGCAGCAGGCTCGTTTCCAGGTCGTTGGTGAGGAGGGCAATGCCGAGAATCGTCGCCAAGGCGCTGGCCGTGCCGCCAATGCTGCCCTTCAAGCTCATACGGAAGGCGTGTTTCTGGAACTGGTCGGCGATGTAGGTATCCTGGGCACCGATCAGGTGCAGCACTTCGACAATTTCATAGTGGACCGCCAAGACGCTGCGGGTGGTAAAGACGATGGCTGCTAAGGTCACTGTCGATATCAGCAGTATGATGAGGATCGCCACAAACTCGACCGACCGGAATAGAACCAAAAGCGTGTTTAGCCATTGCTCGTGACTTTCTAGCGAGATGCCGGGAACCGTCGCTCCCAATCTGCGCGATAATTCATCGAAGTCGACATTGGCGCCATCGTGGAGTTGGACGTCGATGACCCGCGGCAACGGCAGATTGGATGTACCGGCACCGGTGCCCAACCAAGGCTCCAGCATTTCAGCGATCTCCGCCAGCGGAATAGGTCTCGCACTCTCCACGCCTTCGGTCTTTAATAGAATGCGAACTGCGGATACGATCCGCGAATCGGTCACGTCCGTCTTGTCACCTTCCGCAACCGGTACTTGCACGGTCAGGGATCCTTCTAGGCCTTGGCTCCATTCGCTGGCGATGTTCGAGAGCATAAGTGCTGCGGCGAAGGCGAGGGCGGCAAGATACGCCATGACACCTATGATCCAGGGAACCAATCTCGTCGACGCGTCTTCGGACAGCGGGAGGTCGTTGCGATCTGCCATATTGGCCTATTGTTTCTGAGATACCGGCGGGCGGGCATCAAGCCGACCATTCTCGAGATGCAATTGTGGGTGTCCGAATCGTTTGACCAGGAACTCGTTATGGGTCGCGATGACGACAGTTGTTCCCATTCGATTGAGTTCCTCGAACAAATATAACAAGCGGACGGCGATCTGATCGTCGACGTTTCCCGTCGGCTCATCCGCCAGCAATAGGCGTGGCCGTCCGATAACGGCGCGGGCGATCGCGACACGTTGTTGCTGTCCACCGGAGAGGGTTGGCGGCTTTGCCTCCAGGTGGTCTGCGAGGCCAACCCAACCGAGCAATTCTCCTACATGTTTTTGGATCATACTTTCAGCGGCGCCCGAAACACGAAGTGGCAGTGCGACATTATCGAATGTGGAAAGATGGTCGATCAGACGGAAATTCTGGAAAACGACGCCGATTTGACGGCGAATGGCCGGTAATTCAGCCTTTTCGATCGACGCCGCATTGCGGCAAAACAAACTAATCAGGCCCCGGCTCGGTCGCAAAGCAAGGTACATTAACTTAAGCAATGAGGATTTTCCGGCACCGCTGGGCCCGGTCACGAAGTGAAAGGAGCCATCCGGCAAATCAAACGTGATATCGCTTATGACTTCCGGACCGGTTCCGTAACGGACGCCGACATTTTCAAATTGAATCACGCTGGTAGCGGTCTCCCGGCCCCCAGGGGGCCTAAATAAACGCGTTGCAGAGTAAGCGCTTTCATAAAGATTGATTCTGGTGGAGCACCAGCGATCTTGCAAGTGGGGCGATCTACTCTTAATTTTGAATGCGATTAACAATTAATCATGTGGGCGGAAGCGCCAATGAGACTTACCTGTCCAAATTGCAGTTCCCGATTCAAGGTTAAGGACGGTGCGCTTGGAACAAAGGGCCGGAAGGTCAAATGCGGTAAGTGCGGGCATCGTTGGCATGCGATGCCCGAAGCCGCACCTGCGCCTGGTGCGGCGGCTAAGCCTGCGGCGGCACCTGCGGACCCGACAGAGGACTTCGCCCCACCACCGCCGCCGCCAGTTACCGATCCGACGGATCCGCCGCCGCCGCCGCCAGTTGCCGATCCGACGGATGCGCCGCCGCCGCCCGTGCCACAAGTTGCTCCGGTCGCGGA